>VGYL01000416.1 GCA_016872975.1 Planctomycetota bacterium | reverse complement strand
CTGCGACCGAAGCGAACCCGCTCCCGGGAGCGCCGGGAGAAGTGAGCAGGCGAAAGGAGATCTCTGCGGAATGATCCTGCGTGAGCAAACCTGTGTCGCTGCAACCACCGAACAAGTTTGGGCGGTCCTCACGGACCCGGGTCTGATGAGTCTCTGGAATCCCCATTGCGTGTGCACGGCGGGTGCAGGGCTGGCGCTGCGCGTCGGGCTGCGCTTCCAGGCGGTGATGCGCTTCCGTCGGGGGCCGGAGCGGACATTGGATTGTGATGTCACCGAATGCCGGCCGGGACAGAGGCTCACCCTGCGGTTTTCGGGGGAAGCTCTTCCGGGCAGAGCCGGGCACATGGATGAGACCTTTGTGCTCCAGCCGGTGCACGGAGGCACGGACATCCTCCATATTGCGGATTTCTCCCACGCGGGCTTGCCCTGGTTCCTCAAAGCGATTATGAAAGTAATGCATCGGTTCGGTCGCAAGGAGGGAAAGTCGCCGCTCGACGGCCTTAAAGAGTTGGCCGAGGGATCGGATGCATGACGAGCAGGGGAGTCGAAGCATGATCGAGGCGGCCGGACGACGGCATATGCAGGATAGAGAGCAGTGGCGCAGGTGGCTGGCGGCGAACCACGCGACGGCGCAGGAGATCTGGCTGATTTTCTACAAGAAGCACACCGGTGAGCCGGGGCTGACCTACGTGGAGGCGGTCGAAGAGGCGCTGTGCTTCGGATGGATCGACGGGATTCTCAAGCGGATCGACGACCGCAAGCACACGGTCCGGTTCTCGCCGCGGCGCAGGAACAGCATCTGGTCCGAGCAGAACAAGAAGCGGGTCGGCCGCCTGATCCGGGAAGGGCGGATGACGGAAGCCGGTCTGGCCAAAGTGCGAGAGGCCAAGGGCAACGGCCAGTGGGCGAAGGCGGCCCAGCGAGAAGACCCGGCATTTGTGCCACCGGAGTTGACGGCTGCCCTGGCGGAGAATGGAACAGCCCGGGACCACTTCGAGAAGCTCGCGCCCTTCTATCGCCGGCAGTTCATCTATTGGATCGGCAGCGCCAAGCAGGACGAGACCCGGCACAAACGCGTGGCGGAAGCGGTCCGCCTGCTTGCGTCCAACCAGCGTCTGGGAATACCGTAGCCACAAAGAGCCTCATGGAAGTTCGGGTATTGTGGCATCCAACTTCCATTTTGCAGAACTCCACATCCAAACCCCGGAGATCGGTGTGATCTTGTCGGAACGCCTCCTCGTCCTCCCGCCGTATCTGCTCATCGTGGAACCAATGAAACGACGTAGTATACGATGCTGGCAAAGGTCGTGCCGATGGAGACGAGCATGGCGACGCTCCACACGACCGCCCATACCCCACGCGGCTTGTCTTCCCGGAGATACGCACGACTGTGGTGGAGAATGAAGAAGCCGACCAGAGCGATCGGCAGCATGAGACCGCAGATGGCGGAGGTCGGGATCGCGATCCACGGCCCCACATATTTCCAGAGGACTACCCCGACGACGCCCGGGGCCGGCAGCAGACAGGCCAGACGGTAACGCCAGCTACCCGGCTCGATCCCGAAGAGCTCGCATACGGCGAAGCCGCTGATCAACATCTGCATCGCGATGGAACTGAGCGCCATCCCCACGATGCCCAGGCCGAACACGATTCGGGAAAAGAACCGGCTGAGCCCGGCGGACTCGAGCATCGCCGCCGCCGTCACGGGCGACAGCCCCGTGGATCCCGAGGCAAATCGGACGGGATCATAGAGCGTGCATCCCGTGGCGATCACCATGAGGGAGGTGGCGATACAGAAGGGCAGGTACATTCCCGTAATCAGGTCGAATCGGGACAACCCGCGGTGTTCCCGACCCCAACCCCGTGCCAACAGCGTATAAGGGAAGAGGAAGGTGGCGTTGATGCCGGTGGCGGCACTGAACGCCGCCACCACGATGGAGACCCCACGGGCGTCCGTCGGGACATACAGGGGCAGGAATCCTTTGCCGACGCGGCCCCAATCCACTCCGCCGTCGATGGTCCTGCGAAGGATCACGAGGAGAAACGCCAGCATGATCAGCCAGACCAGACCCTTGAGGGTGCGTTCGTAGAAGCGGACACCCGCGTGCCCGGAACTGTAGGACCAGACTACCGCGGTGGACAGGACCAGCACGCCCAGGCCGATGCCGAGCAGAAGCGCGGTCCGGCCGGCCGAGGAGGAGGGTTCCCACTGGGTAATCGCCTTGATCATATCTTCCGTCATGCCGGCGGCCAGCGCGTATTGAGGCAGATGCCAGATCATCGTGGCCAGCAACGCGCCGAGGGCCCAGCTCCACGCCAGGACCGGATGGACGTAGAGTCTCATGGCGTCGAAGGGTCGCATGCCGGTGGACAGGGTCTGATAGGACATGGCGACAAACATGACGATGCCCAATCCCATGGCCAGCGGCTGAACCCACAACAACCTGTACTCCAGGTAGGCGCCCGCGAATAGGGACGCCATCGCGCTGCCACTGCCGAGCACCAGCGCGCTTTGCAACCAGCCCGGACCCGTTCGCGCCGCATAGCCTCGCCACCGCGGAAGGAGGCCTTTCTCATTCAGGACGGCCAGAGCGGCTCTTTCCCGGGCGAGGGCTTCCGGGGCCGAGGCGGTGAACATGGGCAGACCCTTGGACCTGCGGCCGTCGTCGGATGTTCCGCTCATTTTCTGACTCACGGGAACCTCTTCTTCACCATTGGCGCCATGTCACCAGTCTAACGGACCGATCCCGGCTTGGCAACCCAGGCCCTGAACATTAGTATGGTGGTTTCGGAATCGCCCGGGACACAGTGTCCGGCTCCGTCCGTTGTCAAGATGCAGGAGCCGACTCGCTCCCGCAGGACGGGTTTGGGCCCGGGCGAATGATGTCTTTGACAGAGATCGGCAAAGGAAGGGAAGCTCGATGGCGGCAAGGCGAATCATTCTCTGGAGTATCACGGCTGTAATGGTGGGCGGTTGGCCCGCATGGGCGGGGCCGGGCGGCGTATCAAAAGGGTTGCGGGTCTCGGAGAACCGCCGCTACCTGGAGTACCGGGACGGCACGCCCTTCTTCTATTTGGGCGATACGGCTTGGGAGCTCTTCCACCGCCTCAATCGCGAGGAGGCGGACCGGTACCTGGCCAACCGGGCGGCCAAGGGCTTCACGGTCGTCCAGGCGGTGGTCCTGGCGGAGCTTGACGGGCTGAACGATCCCAACCCCTACGGCCACACGCCGCTGGCCGGCAACGACCCGACGAAGCCGAACGAGGCGTATTTCCAGCACGTGGACTACATCGTCAACAAGGCCCGGGACCTGGGCCTGTTCATCGGGATGCTGCCGACGTGGGGCAGCCGCTGGAAGACAGGCTCCGGGATCTTCACGCCGGAAAACGCGCGGGTCTACGGCCGTTTTCTGGGCGGGCGCTACAAGGATGGGCCGGTCATCTGGGTCCTCGGCGGCGACCACAATCCCGACAACGAGCGGGAGCGGGCCACCATCGAGGCGATGGCCTGCGGCATCAAAGAAGGCGACGGCGGCCGTCATCTGATCACCTACCACCCGCGCGGGCCGGGCCTGTCGTCGGACTACTTCCACCAGGCCGACTGGCTGGACTTCAACATGTACCAGTCTTCGCACGCCGCTCGCGACCATGACACCGGCGTCTTTGCCGAGCACGACTACCGGCTCCAACCCGCCAAGCCGACCCTCGACGGCGAGCCGCGCTACGAGATGCTCTCCGTCGGCTTCTATGTCACGAACGCGGCCCGCAACGTGCGGTTCGACGACTACGATGTCCGCCAGGCGGCCTACTGGTCCCTGCTGGCGGGGGCCTGCGGGCACACCTACGGCCACAGCAGTGTCTGGCAGATGTGGCAGCCGGGGCGCAAGCCCGTGCTCTGGGCCTCGGTGCCGTGGTACGAGTCGCTCGACCACGCCGGCGCGTTCCAGATGGGCCATATCCGCCGGCTCTTCGAGTCGCGGCCGTTCCAGAAGCTCGTGCCTGACCAGTCCATCATCGTCGGCGGCCCCGACACCGGGCCGGCGAAGATCCGCGCGGCCCTGGCCGGCGACGGGTCCTTCGCCTTCGTCTACTCGCCGCGCGGCGAGCAATTCATGGTCCGCGTGAGCGCGATCCGCGCCGGCCGGATTCGGGGGACCTGGTTCGATCCGCGCTACGGCGTCACCGAGCCGATCCACACGACGGACACGCCCGGCTTCCAGACCTTCGTGCCGCCGACCTGCGGCCGGGGCTGCGACTGGCTGCTCGTCCTCGACGACGCCTCCGCGCCCTTCCCGGTCCCGGGCCAGCCGAGTCGATGACCAGGTGCGTCAGAAGGCGCATAGCACTGTGTTTCATAAGTTCCGAGACGATGGAGATAGATTGCCGCGCTCGGCCAGCCTCGCTCGCAATGACATACGGCGGCCAGTAATGTCATTGCGAGGAGCGCAGCGACGAAGCAATCTCCTCCCGTTAGCCGCAGGACTTCCGAGACGCGGTACGAAGTCGCCGGGTGGCAGCGCCGAGCGCAGCTTGGCGATGGTCTCCTGGCGATGTGAACGAGCCATCGCCAAGGTGTTCGCCCTTGACGCTGCCACCCAAGAGCCACGGAATTGCGGTGGGCTTGAGGCTTCACGAACCCGCGGAACGTAAATGACAGCACTCATGGTGAAACCGGTGAGCAGGAGATTGCCATGCCCGCCATGGATTACAGCCGGGTGGCCCATCTGTACGACACGTACGTGCAGACGGAAGTCGATATTCCCTTCTTCGTGAAGGAAGCGCAAAAGGCGGAAGGTCCGGTTCTGGAATTGATGGCCGGCACCGGGCGGGTGTCTCTTCCCCTGCTGCGCATGGGGATCGACCTGACGTGCGTGGACAGCTCGGAGGCGATGCTGGACGTCTTCCGCGAGAAGCTGCGGACGGAGGACCTGTCGGCCGAGCCGATCCGTGCGGACATCTGCCAACTGTCCCTGGGCCGGCAGTTCGCCTTGATCTTCATTCCGTTTCACTCGTTCGCCGAGATCACCGATCCGGCCCAACAGCAGCAGGCCCTCCAGGCCATCCATTCCCATCTGGCCCCGACCGGCCGCTTCATCTGCACGCTGCACAATCCGCCGGTGCGGCTGAAATTGGTGACCGGCCGAAAACAGAAGCTGGGCGATTTCCCGCTGCCGGACGGCCACCTGCTCACGCTGTCCTGCGTGGAACACTACCACGTCGCCACCGGGCGCGTCCACGGAACCCAGTTCTACGAGATCCGGGAATACGGCGGCGGTCCCATCGCCACCATGGAGGTGGACCTCCAGTTCTGCCTTCATTCCTTCAACGAATTCCGGTTACTGGCGGAGGCCGCGGGCTTCGTGCCGGTTCATCTCTATGGCGATTATTCCTGCGCCCCCTTTGACCCGGACGGCAGCCCGTTTATGATATGGATCTTGCGACGAGCATGAATTTGGAGTCAGAGAATGTCAGCCGCCGATTCGCACCGATGGGAAGAGATGGAAGCCGGCAATCTGCGAAGACCTGCGCAAGCTGCGGATCAGAGATATCCCGAGCCGACGGTGGGGGCGCTGATCTTCAATCCCGAGGGCAGGCTCTTCCTGATGAGCTCGCACAAGTGGCGGGGCAAGTGGGTCCTGCCGGGCGGGCACATCGAGCTCGGCGAGCGGATGGAAGACGCCCTGCGCCGCGAGGTGAAGGAAGAGACGAACCTGGAGATCCGCGACCTGGAGTTCCTCTGCTTCCAGGAATTCATCTACGACGACCGCTTCTGGAAGCCGAGCCACTTCATCTTCTTCGATTTTGCGTGCCGGACGGACTCGACCGAGGTGCGACTCAATGACGAGGCCCAGGAATACCTCTGGGTGACGCTGGACGAGGCCCTGACCCTGCCCGTCGAGCACTACACCGCCGTCGCCCTCCGGGAGTACCTGAAGCGACAGACTTCCCCGGAGCCGAAATAGGACCTCAGGAATCAGGGAGCATGCCGATGGATGACGCAGTGCGAAGCCGATGGGGCAAGCAACGCCGCGACGTGGTGGTCTTTCTTTATTTCGGCTCATCCGGCTTTAGCGTACTTCGATGGCTCTTGGGGACTCTGTCCCCAAACCCCTGAGATTTTCCGCTTTGGGCCAATAGCATCGTAGAGGAGAGCCGCACGGTACGGCCC
>VGYL01000415.1 GCA_016872975.1 Planctomycetota bacterium | reverse complement strand
CGAGTGGTCGCCGACTTCGTCGATGGACTCGGCAAACGGGCGGATCTGCCTCTCGATGCGATCGGCGCCAAAGACATCCTCGCATGGCGCGCCCGGATGGCCGAACGGGTGTCCGCCGGCACCGTGAACCGGAATCTCAAGATCCTCCAGGGAGCATGGACGTCCGCCAGTCGGGTTGGACTGGTGGACAACAACATCGTCCGGGCCGTCGAGACTCTGAAAGCGGACCGCAACCGCACCGAGCGCCGGGCGTTTGCGCTCGACGAGATCCGCCGCATTCTCGATGTCTGCTCGCCCGATTGGAAGGGCATGGTGCTTCTCGGCCTCTACACCGGTCAGCGTCTTCGGGACATCGCGGAACTTGGCTGGAACCAGATCGACACCGCAAAGAGCGAGGCCTACTTCATTCAGCGAAAGACCGACGCCCGCATCACCGTCCCGCTGGCCCGGCCGGTCCTTGAATGGCTCGCCACGGTTCCCGCACCCGATCGGCCGGATGCGTCTTTGTTCCCGGAACTGTCCTCCATGGATCAGTCCACGCTCTCCCGCCAGTTCCGGGATATCCTTGAAGCCGCCGGCATCGTGCGGAAGAAGACGAAGGCCGAGGCCGCGCATGCGGCCACGGGGAAGGGGAGGTCTGCCCGCCGCGAGACCTCCGAGGTCTCCTTCCACGCCCTCCGCCACACGGCGGCCAGCCTCCTGCACGACAGCGGGGCAGGGGCGGCTGTGGCGCAGGCCATTCTTGGCCACCAGAGCGATGCCGTGCACCGCAGGTACGTCCACGTCGAGACTGACCAGAAGCGGCGGGCGGTTGAGGCCCTCCCCGATGTCACGAAGGCGGGGCCGAAGTCGTGAAGTCGTCGGAGGCGGTCCGGCGGGGATGGGATATCGTTGCCTTCGCCACTCGCCTGCTCGGCATGCGCGGCGACATCAACCGGCCCGAGGTCCGACGGTTCGTCCCGATCCTCCGCCGTCACGCAATGCGCGTCGACCCCGCGGCCTACCGCTCCCTTCGAATGGGGCCCCGGGCCGATTTGCTGACCGCGCCGGCTGAACTGGCCGCGCTCGTGCGGCGGAGCCGCGGCTTCCAGAAGGAATTCGACGCGGCCGAGGCCCGGCGTTTCAAGAAGGATGACCTTCCCAAATTGGAGAAATTCCGGAAGCAGGTCCGCGATGTTGTGGACGGGGCGCTCGGAAGCGTCGATCCGGAGGTCTGCAAGGTGGCACTGGATCGGCTGCGGGAGATTGGCGAGCGGATTCATGTGCCTCATCCGACTCAAGGCACACGATGGGGAAGGGAAGGCCACGCCGCGCTGGACTCTGCGGTTCGGGAGGTCGAGGACCATGGCGCACGGATCCATCCGGCGGCCCGCCTTGAGAGGATTGCGGCCGACGTGACCCAGATCAAGTCGAACCAGGTCTCCGCGCAGCAGCGCCGATCGGCCCATGCGCGGAGGATGGCAATGAAGCGCCGGGGACCGCGGTACGACACGGACATCGACCGGGAGAGCCTCATGCGCGCCATTCACCGCCGGCGGATGCACGACAAATGTATGATCAAGACCGCCGTCCTGGGTGTTATGGAGGACTACAGGAAGAAGGGCCGGCCGCTCTCGGTCAAGTGGGAGACGCTTCGCAAACAATACAAGGCGCGGCTGGACCGGCGGACGGACTGAGCTGCAGCATAGTCCGCCGATTTTTGGAAGGGGCTGGACCCGCATGGATCCAGCCCCTTCCGCTTCTCCGGACGGACTCACCGACACCGTTCCGCCTGACGCCCACCGATTCTCGCGCACGTACCGCAACGGCACTGACGCTCCCGCAATGACGCGGGGGAGCAGGAACGCCGGAGCGGAATCGGAGACGCGACATGAAGACGAGCGAATCGGTGGGGTTGGGAACGGAGCGCTGGATTCGGATCCCGGCGAAAGGCGTGGAGCCGACGACCGGCCTGCACCGATCCTACATCTACGAACTGATCAAGGCCGGATCCATCCGGACGGCCTCGATCAAGAAGCCCGGCGCGCTCAAAGGCGTCAGGCTTTGTTGGTTGCCGTCTCTGCTCTCATTCATTGAACGGCACGTCGAGACGACCGGCGACCGGTAGGCCCCCCCACCGCCACAAGCCCGAGCAGCACCCGTAAGGAGCAAGATCATGAACACGACGAACAACCCGAACACGCAGGCCGATCCGCAGATCGACGACATCGGCCTGCCCCCGTCCGCCCCGCGGTCGGAGATGGACCTGAAGGGCCTCGCGCTCTCCCAGGACTACACCAGCATGGCCTCCGTCAAGAAGGCCATCCTCAAGGTGCCGATCCTCAAGCCCTCCGCCCAGACGTGGTTCCAGATCAGCCCGGAGCCGGCCTGGCAGATCCGGGTTCCCGTGGTCGAATTGAAGGAGGACCGCGAGCACTACATCGTCGCCCCGGACATGCGCGACGAGTTGCTCGGGGAGTGGATCCCCAAGCTGCTGACCGGGGTCATCACGAAGCAGGGCACGGTCATGTTTTGGCCCATCCGGCTCCCGGGCCAGGACGGGAAGCTCGACACATGGAACGAGTCCGCTCTGGAGATCGTCCGGAGCTTCGCCGGCCGGTGGATCCGTATGCAGAGCAACCGGGAGTCCGGCGCCTATGACGTGATCGAGCCCATCAGCGAGCTCCCGCCGCCCGAATGGCCCGCAGATCCGCAGGCCATGCTCAAGATCGCCTTCCGTGGGCGCATCATCACCAGCGCCGACCATCCGGTGGTCCGGCAGCTTCGTGGGGCGGCATGAGCCTGCTCGACCAGTTCCGGGAGATCTGGCTGGTCGATTTCGAGTTCCACGCGCCACCGGGACACCGGCCCGAGCCGTTGTGCCTGGTGGCGCTGGAACTTCGGACCGGTCGCCGGGTGGCCCTGTGGAGGGACCAACTCGGCGACCGGCCCCCGTTCGACACGGGCCCCGACAGCCTGATCGTCGCCTACTACGCCAGCGCCGAATGCGGCTGCTTCCTCGCGTTGGGCTGGGAGCTCCCGGCCAATGTGCTGGATCTCTACGCCGAGTTCCGTTGCGAGACCTGCGGCCGATATGTGCCCAGCGGGAACGGCCTGCTCGGCGCCCTGGCCTACTACGGCCTGCCCGTCATGGACGCGGTCGAGAAGACCGCCATGCGGGATCTCGCCATCCGCGGCGGACCCTACTCGGCCGAAGAGAGGACGGCCCTCCTCGACTACTGCGCCTCCGATGTCCGGGCGCTTAGCCTACTGTTGGATCGGATGGAGGCCGGCCTCCACCGTCGCGCCCTCCTCCGGGGCCGCTACATGAAGGCCGCCGCCGTCATGGAGTGGCACGGCATCCCCTTCGACGGCGACGCCTGGCGGCGGCTGGTCGCCGGCTGGGACGGCATCAAGGACCGGCTCATTCAGGAGATCGGCGGTTCCCTGGGCATCTACCGGGGCCGGACGTTCTCCCAAGAGGGCTTCGCCCGCTGGCTGGCCAAGGAGGATATCACATGGCCCCGCCTCGACTCCGGAGCGCTTGCCCTGGACGACGACACCTTCAAGCTCATGGCCGCCGCCTACCCCCAGGTGGCGCCCATCCGGGAGCTGCGGACGGCGCTCTCCCAGCTCCGTCTCCAAGAGCTCAGCGTGGGGCCGGACGACCGCAACCGCACGTTGCTGTCCGCGTACCGGAGCCGCACCGGCCGCAACCAGCCGTCCAACAGCCGCTTCGCTTTCGGCCCCGGCACGTGGATCCGCGGGCTGATCAGGCCACCGCCCGACCGGGCCGTGGCCTACATCGACTGGGCCCAACAGGAGTTCGGGATTGCCGCCGCCCTATCCGGCGATCCCGCCATGATCCGGGCGTATCAGAGCGGGGATCCCTACCTGGAGTTCGCCAAGTTGGCCGGAGCCGCGCCCCCGGACGCCACGAAGGCCAGCCACAAGGCGATCCGCGACCAGTACAAGGCGACGGTGCTTGGAACGCAGTACTGCATGGGGCCGTTCACCCTCGCGGAACGGTCGGCCATCTCCGTCTCCGAGGCCAACCGGCTCCTCGCCGCCCATCGGCGCTCCTTTCCCCGCTTCTGGCGCTGGAGCGACGCGGCGGTCGACTACGCCACCCTCAACGGCCGGATCCATACCGTCTTCGGCTGGACGCAGCACGTCGGGCCGTTCACCAACCCGCGCTCCCTCCGGAACTTCCCGATGCAGGCCAACGGCGCGGAGATCCTCCGCCTGGCGTGCTGCTACGCCACGGAGGCCGGGATCCAGGTCTGCGCCCCGGTGCACGACGCCTTGCTGGTGGAGGGCCCCGCCGGCCAGATCGGGGAGGTTGTCCGCGCAACCCAGGCCTGCATGCGCAGGGCCAGCGCGGACGTTCTCGGCGGCTTCGAACTTGAGTCGGACGCCAAGATCGTGTGCCACCCCGACCGCTATATGGACGATCGCGGACGCGCCATGTGGACGACCGTCATGCGCCTTCTCGACGCAGACACCCCTCCCGCGGATGGGAGGGGTACCCCTCCCGCCGGCGGGAGCCCCGCTCAATCTATTAAAGAGATAGATGTAGTATCCCCCTTGGGGGCCTGCTGATGGGCGTCTCGGATCCAGACCTCGCCGCGCTCCCGCTCGACGATTCGCCGCCGCCCAAGCGGCCACGGACCCGGAAGAAGGTCGAGCCCTACCTCCGTGGGCCGATCGTTTGGAATTGGATCCGGCTGGCCCGTGAAGCCGGTCCCGCCGCACTCCCCACAGGTCTTGCCCTCTGGCACTACCGAGCCCTCAAGAGAAGCACGACGTTTCCGGCGTCGCTCCGCGACATCTGCCGTCTGACCGGCCAGTCCACCGACTCCGCCCGCCGCGGCCTCGCCGCCCTGGCCGCCGCCGGGCTCATCACCCGCACCGACTGTGCCGGCCGCAAGCCGAGGGTCACTCTGCGGGAGGGAAACCGATAAAGGGCGGGATGCGGCACATGTCGCAGCCGACATGACAGCGTCTAAGCGGCCCGGCCCCGGCAAGGCCTCCGGCTGCCCCGTGGCGACCCGATCGTTCGGCGTTTTTCGGGGTCCGATGTGCGGTATGGATCTTGGCTCTCGTCCCGCCAGCGGCGTTTGGGACCCTTCCGCTGGCCAAACCCGAGTCGCGGCGCCCCCGCGCCCCTATGTGCGCCCGGAACGGTCCAGCCACTGCCGGACGGTGAGGACGGGCACACCCTCGAACGCGCCGACGCGCAGCAGGGCCCGGTCACCCGTCACCACGGCCGCGGCACGGCCGTCGGCCGCGCAGAGGAGGAACATATCGTCGGCGGGATCGCTGCAGATGGGCGAGGGGGGCTTCCGGTCGGGCACAAGGATCGCGCTGGCGGCCAGAACCTCGACCACCGCGGAGGCATCAACGCCGGGGAACTGGGTTCCAAGGTCGCCGACGATCCTGCGGTACTCTGCCAGGATGGCGGGTGTGGCTACCAGTTGCCATTGCCGGCGGCGGACACCTTCCAGCACTCGGCCGGGAACGCCCCCGAAGAAGAGCGCGGACATCAGCACGTTGGTGTCGACGACGAGCCTCACGGCCGCGCCCGCGCCTTGCGAATTGCTGCGCGAACGTGGGCCGGCCGGAGCCCAGCCGCCCGTGCCTTGGCTCGGACTTCGCGAAGCATGTCATCCAAGCCGTCGAGCGAGGGCATCCGCACGGTCTTCAGTACGATGGTGTCGTCCCGACCGACGACCACAAAGGAATCGCCGGCCCGCAACTGCATGGCCTGGCGGACTTCCTCCGGGATCACGATCTGGCCTCGGGTCGACATACGCGTGGTAGCTGGTGCAATCATGGTGTTTGCCTTTGTCTTACTGATAAGATTACTCCCGGCCCGTCATGACTTCAAGCGGAGCGTGACCCGCGCGCCGCCGACCCCCGTGTCCGCGCATGTCGGGAATCACGCTCCTCGTGCCCCGATGCCCTGAAAACGAACAGGAGGACCCTTGGCCGCTCCGCCAGCGGCGCAATCGCCGAGTACGATGAAGAGCTGCGGCCCCTCGAAGTCACGATCGAGCCGGATTGGCTCAGCGAGCACGTCGGCGTCCTGCCGGAGGACCGGGTGCGAATCGATCCCGAGGTGTGGGCGCAGATGGCGGGATGCGTGGAGCGGCGCGAGACGATCCGGGCGACGTACCAGACCTTCGACG
>VGYL01000414.1 GCA_016872975.1 Planctomycetota bacterium | reverse complement strand
GAGGAGACCCCGGTGGACGTCCTGCGGTCAGACCCGGCCCTGCAGGAGTTGTTGGACATCTACGACCTCGGCCAGTTGATCGCCGAGGCGGTCGAGTAGAAAACACCAACCGGGCCGGGGCACAGACGCCCCGGCCCGCCTTTCTTTCGGGAGACGATGTTATGAAAGAACGCGACCCACAATCGTCTGCGATTCCATTTCCACGACCAGACGTGGCCCGGCTGATCTATTTGCTCAGTCAATGCCGGCCCGCCTTCGTCGAAGCTTTGATTGAGGAGATTCAAAGCGATCCCGCATGTTTCGCGCCTGCTCACGGACCGCTTGGCCGCGACACAATTGGCAGAGAGAGGAACGAAATGAACCGCGGCGATCAGGCCAAGTGTCAAGTTACACAGATGGCGTCGAGCCTTCCTTCGGGAACGAAGAGAGCGAAGTCCCCGCGTGAAACCGAACAGTCGTTGAGAAGGTTCGTCACAGAGAAGAGATCGGAGATCCGGCGGGGGATACTGCTGTTTCGGTTCGGCGATTTCTATGGGGCGTGTTACGAGGATGCGGAAACCGTGGCACGGATCCTGGGAATCCCCATTGAGACCCGCCGGAGCACGGCCGGTACCCTTTCGCTGGCGAAGATCCCCGT
Organism: Planctomycetota bacterium; assembly: GCA_016872975.1. Taxonomy (GTDB): domain Bacteria; phylum Planctomycetota; class Phycisphaerae; order Sedimentisphaerales; family Anaerobacaceae; genus PLanc-01. The sequence goes on along the minus strand of VGYL01000414.1, from coordinate 5,554 downwards.
GGAGCAAGCGGCGACCATTTTCCGCAAGCTCCAGGACGCCGGCTACAGGCTGGGCGTCGTAGAGGACGTCGAGGACGGGAAGGGGGCCAGGCGGTCTTACGTGTCCTGCCTCAGTCCCAACGCATCATCGACGGCGCCGGTGACCGCGCCCGGGCGCCGCCGGCAGTTGTGCGAAGCCGAACCGGGGCCCTTCAAGTCGCCGGCTTGATAAGCTTTCCGCCAACCGGGCCGGGGCACGTACGCCCCGGCCCTGATCTGATTTCAGGAGATAGCTCGAATGTACACGTTCATCAAATCCGACGACGTAAGGAATATCATAGACGGTGTGATGCGGAGATTGCCGGACGAAGTACGAGACTTCATTGATAGCGAGTGCGAGTTCCTGCTGATGGACGGCCGGGAGAACGGGCGATTTGTCAAGATGTCTGAGGAAACCTGTCGGATCATCATCCTGACGCCCCTCTGGAGGTATGCAGTGGATCTCGGCTTGCTCCCTCACGCCGAAGGCGTCATAGCGCACGAGATCGCCCACGCATAGCTTTCAGCCATGGATCCGGATCAATCTCATTGCGAAGACGAGTGTTTCGTGTGGATGCAAGCCGACGCATGGGGATTTGACAGTATAGAGATGGGGGAGTGGAGGCGGGAAATCGAGTCTCGGCTTCCGGACTTGCGGGAGGCACTTCGGCCTCTAAACGCGACCGCGCTTATAGGGGGCGACGGTTTGACCGAGGCCGATAATGATGACCAGCGGTCTCCATAGGCGAACGGAAATTGATACGGGGCCTGGGGCAACCTGGGCCCCTGTTTTGAAAGGCGGTGAGATTGTGAGTAGACGGATCGGACGTGACAGAAGAAAACGAGCCAAGAGATACTACGACGTGGAGATGATCCGGGACTTCCTGGAGCACCTGCGATGGGAATGGGCAATCCGGCATTTTGAAGTCACCCACGGGAACGCCGAGAATCCCGAGTTGGTAGACCAGTTGCGGAAGTACTATCAGAAGTACCATACCATCGGTCTTCAAAAAGCAAATAGGCTGGTTTACGGGGACGCATCGCCCGAAGAAATCGAGCTCGCTGATGCGGTTCTGCATCAGGCGTGCAAGGTCCAGGCGGAATCGGTACTCAAGGCGATGGACCTCTTGCAGCCTGCTCTCGAGGAAGCCTTCGAGTGTGCATCCGCCCCGAAGCGGGACTTTTTCGTGATTAAGGAGACGACTGTAAAGGACCTCCTTCAGAGATACGACGATCTACAGAATCGCAAACAGCAGGAATCAGGGGATGCATCGAACTCTGGCGAGTATCCGATCAATCCAGAATGAGTGAATGGGTGGGCCGGGGCACGGACACGCCGGCCCCTGTCTTTTAAAGACGGTGACTTATGACGACTGAGGAAGAGCGGATCGATCGCTTGATTTCCCTGGCCGGCCGGGGCGGGCCCGACGGCGCCGCGGTCGTGCTTGAGGCGGTGAAGGAGGGGGTCCTCCAGATCGAGCGGCGGTGTGTGGTGGAGATCTGCCGGCAGTTGGGCGGCGACTGCTACGAGCAGCGGGTCCGGGCCTGCGTGACGGAGCTGCTCCGGTACCCACCGGCGGTCCGTCGCCAGATCCTCGAGGCCGCGGTCGCGGCCAGCCGCGCGGGCCTCGATGCCCCTTGCTCTTTCGCAGTGACAAGCGTATGTTGACTTCGGGCGGCCGGGACGCCGGCCACGGATTCGGGCGGGTTGCTCAATCGCAACCTGTCCGGGCAGCTCGCTCGGATCCACCCGGAGAGGAAGGACGGGTTGAAGATGGTGCATTATGACCAGTTCGTCAGGAAGGGCGACCCGGTACGGGTGACAGAGATTCCAGAGTCGCGGTCCGGATTATCACGGTCTCGGGGCATGTCCAGACTTATGCGCAGAGCTGGACGTTGCGGCAATCTGGAAATCCACTGGAGGGCAGATTCCGACGCCGAGCAACTGCGCGATTTGACCCGCCTCCTCACGGACCTGCTTATTGACGACAGGCAAATGAATCAGCTTATGGCCTGGGTTCGAGACTTAACCGTAGAACGATGGCCTTTCCCCGCGGGCCTAATCCTGCGCCCGTCGTGGTCATTGGCCGATCATCGTCCAGCGATCGCGCTTATCGTGGCAGTGGCCTATGAACGATGTTGCGGTGGACCGCGCGTGCTGGACACAGTAATCGAGGATCTCTGTAAGAAGCTGCCCTTGACATGGTTTCATCTGGATCACGTAGCGGTTATGGCCCGGTACCTCGAGCGGGATCTTCGGGAGCATGGGGGCGAGGACCCTGCCCCTGCCGGGGAACCGGGCCGGCTGCGCAAACAGAAAAGTCCCGCTCCGTCCAAAGGGGGGGCAAGCAACGAGATCCCACCGAGCCGCAAGCTGGCCGCTCAATCGCTGCTATTTGCGCTCTGCCGAGACCGGAGCTTACTTGCCGAACCATTAGGCTGCATCTACAAATGGCTGTGCGAGAATCAGTCGGATGATGAGGCCAACCCGTACCACGGTGGGAAGTTGCCCAACGAAAGAACGTGGAAGAGCTATCTGCGGGCCGTGTGTAACCAGGATGCCATGCGAGACCAGGCGAAGAAGGAATGGGCCTTTGCCGATTCAAGGGGCAGCAGCGTGGTAGATATCGGCCAGATCGATTATCGCCAGATTCATCGGACAGGCCCTGAATCTGAGTAGAAGCGTACAGCGCGCGCACATTTCCGAAAAAAAAGATTCCGCATTTTTGACCCTTTCCGATGGGATTTGGGGCGCACAGGGCGAACTGTGCGCCCCTGTACGCGCTGTGCGCCCCCCCCATGTTCTATATAGGCGCAGTACAAGAAAAGGGATTTTGTTTCGAGGTGACGGAATGGTCCTTATCGGAACGAAGCAGGCCGCCAAGATCTTGGGTGTGACCGTGAGCCGACTGCATCAAGCCGTCTGGCTGGAAAAGTTCCCGGCGCCCGCAAAGATGAACAGTGGGTATATCTGGACGATGGAGGACCTGCGGCGGGCCTATCGGGCACTGCATGGAGTGCCGATGCCGGCGGGCTCGGGGAGCCCCTTGGACCTGGCCACGGAAGCCCCTGTTTTGGCGTAGGTGCGCAATGCCCACGGTGGCAAAACATCTTGGCACGGATCAGCCGACACTGTTCAACGTCGAGACCCGGCCGCGGCGGGACTCGAATGCGGCCCCGTATCGAACGATGGTCGCGATGGAGCCGGCGAGTCGTAGCGCGGACCCCTTGGCATCTTTCCAGGCTGCCGACTCTCTGGGGCGACGTGGTATATCGGGGCGGCAACGATTGCAGGTCTACCACGCACTTCGGGCGAATCAGGGTTGCACGTCGGCGGAGCTGGCCCGGATCATGCGGTGCGATCGCTATACGCCGAGCCGCCGGCTGCCGGAGCTTCGCCGGGCGGGGTGGGTCTGCAACGGGCGCCGGCGTCGATGTTCTGTGAGCCTTGTTGTTTCGGACACCTGGTGGATCGTTCGGGGCTGGCGGGAAGGCCGCAATGATCCGAAGCCGGTGCCCCCCGAGGGCCACCTCCAGGACAGCGGACGGAGCCAGGAAGACCAAGCCGCCCCTGCACGCCCAGCCCAACCCGCGGCCAGACGGGTCCTGACCGTGCCAGAGCGGCAAGCTCTCCGGGAGGAGATGGCGGCCTCTGGCAACGAGTCTGCGGCCAAGGTCACGGCAGCGATGGTCAGGAGGTCTTCGTGATGAGGAGCAATCGGCGGAAATCGAGGAAGCGGTCCCGGCCGGTGGGCGGCGACTGGCCAGGAATGTTGAAACGGCCATCGGTGACCCTGGCGGCCCTGCGCGAGCAGGACCCGCAGAGCTGGGGGTTGCTCCAAACCCTCTTGCGAATGTGGTTGGATCAGGATCCCGAGCTGGTACGCGATCTCTCGGCCGCCGGACTTTGCCGGGAGGCAATGCACAAGGCCGCCGAGGGCCTGCTGGACGCGGGTATTCTCCGGTTGGCCGTGAACGATGTCGGCTTCTTTTTCCAGTTCTGGCGGCCGGATCTGAGACGCTATGTCCCGGATGGAGGCCCTCGATGAGCAAGAGAGCCAAGCCCAAACCGAAGACGCCGGCGGCCGTGAAGGATGTCTTGTGCCTGTGCCTGACGAACTGGCCGACGTGGTTTGAGATCGACAAGGGCGGGTATCGGCGATCCGGCGGCCTGGAGTTCGTGAAGCTCTACGTCATGGCGGGCGGAACCAAACCCACGGAGTCTTCGCAATTCTTGCAGCTCCTGACCGTCCTGCGAGCGATCAGCCCAGACCGATATCACCACAACGTCGGGATTTACTTTGCCCTGGTGGGACTGACAGCGACGCTGCAGCGCTGCTTCCGGGGATGGCTCCTGGATGAATCGCTCCGGCCGTTGACCGAGCGGGGCATCGCGCAGCGGTTGTTTGTGGAGTTGGCCGTCCTGCGGCAAGCCGCGAAAGACCTCTTGCGGGCGGGGCTGATTCAGCGGCTGGCGCTGCCCGAGTTCGACGTGCGCAACGATGAAGAGGAATTGCAGGTGCGCAACAAACGCAGCACGCGCAAGGATAAGAAGCGCAACGCGGACACGAAGAACCCCCGGAAAACAAGGCGTTCTCGGGGCATTTGCAAACGTTTGAAAACGTTTGACGCAAGCGCCGAACGCTTCGCGGGTAATAATGAACTGACAACTGGCAAACGAAAACAAAAACTCTTAACTGGCCAACTGGCCAAGACGGAGACGGCCAACGCTGCGCGTAAGGGCCAAGGCCAAGGGAAGACGCCACCGACAACCCCGGCCGCCACCCCGCCAGGGGGGCCAGGGCCAGGGCCAGTGAGGCCACAGAAGGTCACCGGGCAGGCCGGCAGGCACTCCCCCGATTCCGGGGAGAGACAACCCGCTATCACCCGGCCTGCCGGTGTTTCCACCGGCCCGCGGATTCTGCCACTGCATCCGGGGGACGCCCAGCCTCTCGGGGATCTGCTGCCCCGGACGATGGACGGCTTGTCGCCCCAGTGCTACGCGGTCCGAGCACCCGATTTCGCGAAGGAGATCTTCTCGCTCTTGCGGCCGCCCTTTGGTGCGGATACGCGCGACGGGGCGCGAGAGCTGGGGAATTACCAGGCCGCTATCCTGGACGCGATCGACGCGGGGTTGTCGGTCGGAGAGCTTGATGAGCTGGTCGCCAAGGCCCGGCAGGACGCCGGCCGGATCGGGCGCCAACGCAAGCGGTTTTATGCCAAGGGGGGATCGCCCGAGCAGTACTGGCGATTCCTGTTCGGCAAGCACCTGGCCGCCCGGCGGCGTTGCCCAGCCGTCGCCCAAGCGGGATCGGCAGAGGGGGTGGCATGAACGGCGTGGTGTGTGAGATTTTTTTCTGGCGCCCTGTTACTCCTTTGTTTACAGTGACTTATGAACCTTTTTGGAAAGGAGAATAAGTCATGGACGGTAAACAGGTAAGTGCAGAGGAATTGAAGCAAGCGATGGCGACGGATATCGACCAGTTGGTCCAGGAAGTGGCGGCCGCGATGAATGCCGCACAGGCAGGCTGCATCA
>VGYL01000413.1 GCA_016872975.1 Planctomycetota bacterium | reverse complement strand
GGAACTCGTAGTAGCAATCCGGGCCCGCGATGAAGACCTCGACATCGTTCTCGAAGTACACGGGCGCATCCCGCTCGGTGAACTGCGCCTGCACGTTGGGCTCCTCGATCCAGAAACCGACATACAGGTTCCGGTCGTCCCACAAGGCCGCCATCCGCGTATCGAGGAATCCGGGTACGCCCGTCACCATATCGACAAACCGCGGCGACTTCGGCGCCCGCTGCCAGCACGGCTCCGCCAACCGCCCGTCGACCGCGATCCGCTCGCTCGTGCGCCGGCACGTGTAATGGCCGACGTCCTTGTCCTCGCAGCCATATCGTTCACTCATCCTTCACCTCCAATCTCACGAAGACGGGCCTTCATGCGCCGGGTGGCAGAAGCCCGGGTTCGTAGTGGCGTCGTCAGACGCTCGTGTGGCCCCATTCTCCAACCTGGTGACAACCGACAGTCGCAGGCTAAACCACAGACGCTGTCTTTGCTTGGATCGTCACTGGAGCACCATGTCGAAGGGCATCATCAGGATCACGCTCTCCCGGCGGAGCAGCTCGATGCGCTGGAGGGCTTGGGACAGGACGCGAGCGCGCTGGGGCTCGGTCTTCCGGAGCAGATCGAGCACGGGGCCCAGGGTCGGATGGCCGGTGAGCAGGCTCCCGATGCCGGACAATTGGATGTCCGTGGGGCGCTCGCCGTCGCCGGAGAAATCGCCCATCAGTTGCGTGAAGAAGTCCTTGGGCTCCGGGACGACGCGGATGTCATAGTCCCGGAGAGACACCTTGGCCGCGGCGTATTCCACCGCCTGTTGCAGCCCGCCGATCTGATCCACCAAGCCCAGGTCCAGGGCTTGTTTGCCCGTGAAGACACGGCCGCCGGCGATCTCGTCGATGGGCTTGCGGAGCTTGCCCTCGCGGCCTCTTGTCACATGCCCTTTGAACACATCATAGACCTGCTGCATGTAGTCGTGCAGCACTTGGCGCTGGCGCTCATCGAAAGGCCGGGCACTGCTGAGCAGGTCCGCGTTGGCGCCCCGCTGGTGGCTCACCCAATTGATGCCCAGTCTGTTCCACAGATCCGTGGTGACGAGCTTGCCGCCCACGACGCCGATGGAGGCGGTGATGGTCGCTTCATCGGCGAAGATGGCATCCGCGCCGCAGGAGACATAATAACCACCGCTGCCGGCGACGTTACCCATCGAGACGATCAGGGGCTTCTTCGCTTTGACCCGCCGGACGGCGTTGAGAATGACCTCGCTGGCCTCCGCGGAGCCGCCGGGAGAATCGACGCGCATCACGATCGCCTTGATGGAATCGTCCGCGCCGGCGGTTTCGAGGGCCTTCTGGATATCGCCGCCAAAAGCGGCACTGTAGGCGCCGAACAGCGTGGGCCGGCTGTAGCCCGGCACGATGGCGCCCTCCACGTAAACGACCGCCACCGCGTCCTTCTGCGGGGCCGTCGCGGGGGACTTGAACAGCTCCGACAGAAGCGAGAAGAACCCGAACGGGCTGGCCAGGTTGACCTTGGCCTTCTCCTCTTGTCCGTAGCGGTTGTTCACGCGCATCGAGCCGCCCAGCTCGCTCTTGACCCAGGCGAGGAACTCTTCGCGCGTCCGGACCGCGTCGATCAGCCCCTTCTCTTGGGCCCGCTCGGCGGCATAAGGTCCGTGATCGATCAGATCGCGGACCTGCCCGGCCGTCTTGCCCCGCGACCGGGCGATCATGTCCACGAGCGAGCCGTAGAGGCTGTCGAACAGCCAGTCGACGTTCTCCCGGGCCGGCCGGCTCGGTTCCATCCGCATCAGCATCTCGGCCGCCGACTTGTAGTCGCCCAGGTGCAGGAAGTCCGCCTGGACCCCGACCTTGTCGAGCAGGCCCTTCACGTAGAGCGACTCGCCGTAGAGGCCCATCAGCCACAGTGTCGACTGCGGTGCGACGCACAGATGGTCGCTCGCGCAGAGCAGACCGTAGTCGGCCGTGGTCATGCCCTCCGCATAGGCATACACCTTCTTGCCGGCCGACCGTACGTGCTCGAGGGCCCGCCGCAATTCCTCCAGTTGGCCGAACCCCAGGCTTAGGCTGTCGAACGTCAGCACGACCGCCTTGATCTGACTATCGCTGCCGGCCCTTCCCAGGCGCCGAACCAAGTCTTTGAGCGACGTCATCTCGCCGGCCATCAGGCCAAAGGGATCGGCCACCGGGGATTCGCTCAACAGGCCGCTCAAATGAAAATGGGCGACCACCGCCGGCGTGGCCGCCGGCGCCGTCTCGGAGCCCGAACAGACCGCCAGCGAAAACACCGACACAACGCCGATCAGGAGCCAACCCGCCTTCAAGCACCTCATAGCCGCCTTCCTTTCCAAGGGATCTGAATGACGCCGTCACCGGCGCACCGGGCGTATGATACCCCTGAGCAAGCCCCGACACAAGGACCAGAGGCGGGGCCGCCGGGGCAAACGCGAAGTGCCGAAGACGGGTGGCAGCGTCAAGGCCGGTAGGCCTTGACGATGCCACCCTTCTCACACACCCTCTCAGGGCCGTTGCATCGGTCAAGGCCACAGACCACTTCGGAGCCATGCGGCCGCCAGGAGGGCGAGATCGTGGAAATTGACCGTGCCATCGGCGTTCAGATCGGACGCGGCGTGGGGCCGGTGGGGCAGGACGCCGGTGCCGCGGGTGGCGACATGAGCGATCTCGGCGGGGGAAAGGGCGTAGTCGTAGATGCGAAAATCGTCGAGCGCGCCGTCGTAATGACCGTACCAGCCGGCGCCGATCTCGAACGATGTGATACCGGTGATGGGCGTATGCGCGCCGGTACAGCTTTCGTAGAGCTCACCGTTGTGGTAAATCTCCATCCGGCCCCGGCGGATGTCCTTCGTGAACGCCCAATGGTTCCAGCGGCCCGCCCACTCGTCTTTCGTCCGGTGCCGCCCGGCCAGGCGGTTCTCGAACGACCACGGGTAGCCGCAATCCCAGCGGTACTGGCCCGGATTTCGCCAGCAGCCCAGGTGGATGGCGAGAGCCGGATTCGATTGGCCGTAGACGTAGTCCGAGCAGCAGATCGTGTCGTTCAGGTGGGTCGAATCGTCCCCGCGCTGCCAGAAGGCAATCGTAATCGCCTCACGGGCGCGGGCGAAGACCCCCGCGGCCTGCGGGATCGTCACGCGGTCGCCCGGACTCGTGAAGGCAATGGCGTGTCCGTACACACCGGCGACGAAGTTGCAGCGGCCGTGGATCTGGCCGTCGGCGGTGCCCGCCCAATCCCGGGCATCGCCTTCGAAATCGTACCAGAGGATCGGCTCCTCCGGGGCCGTCACGGCCACCAGGCGGGTCCGATCGTAGAGCCAATCGTTGGCCATCTGCCGGAGATCCCGATAATCGACGGCACAGTCGGCGGTCAGATCGGCCGGGAGCCGTCCTTCGGGCGCGGTCGCGTCGCGGTCCTGAAGACACAACGCCGGCCGCAGGGTGATGTCGTCGATATGGATCGTTCCCGCGCCCCGGTCCTGTGGATTCGTCGTGGCCGGACGCACCCCGATGGCGATGCTCGTGACGCTCGCCAGGTCAATCTTGTCGAAATCGGCCAGGGCGGTCCGCCAGACGGTCCAATGCGGCTCGGCCAGGATGCGCGGATCGCCCGCATACGGCACCCCTTGCTCGGTGTGACCGTCGCTGAGGGCGAGGTAGAGTTGGGCCCCGCGGGTGGCGTTGCCGGGAGTGCCCCGGATCAGGAGCTGCAGGATGTCTGCCTGCGGATGGGCCCAGTCTTGCGGCGTCTCGAAGACGCGGACGACCTCGCAAGGCCAGGTCGAATCGTAGCGGTAATAGAGCGACATGGACTGCCGGCAGCTCTTGACGATCCTGTGCTCGAGGGACACGCCGGCCCAGCCGCGCGTCTGCCACGTTTCGTACAGGAAATCCTTCCGCAAATCGTACGCCTCGAAATCATCGACCACGAGGTGGTCCGCGACGGTGAAAGACCAGAGGTCCCCCGCCACCACGACACTGGAGTCCGTCCCGCCAACCTCATCCACGCGCCAGTAATAGGTCCGGCCGAGTCCCAGCGCAGAGGGCGCGAAGGTGTTCGCATCCCGCGGCTGGACGCCCACGGCAGGCGTATCGGTCGCGACGTCGCCGAAATGAATCACGTGCCGGTCCGCGGTAGAGCCGGGCGTCCAGATCAATTTCGTATAGGGGCTCACCCCAAAGGCGCCGCTGACCGGATTGGGACAGCAAGCCCTCGGGCCGCAGTCGTGTGACACACGCGCCCGTACATGGCTCAGGTCGAAACCGGGCGACTGCCCCCCCAGGTCCAGACCCACCAGGCGGAGGGCACGCGGGACAAAGGGCAGAGTCACACCCTCCAGATCGATGCCAACCGTACTGAGCTCCTGCTTCATCGAGTTGTCGATGATGATCTTGGTCAGGAGGTACTCCTGATCCGCCCCATCCGTGATAAACAGCAGAGCCTGTTCCCCGGCTTTTCCCGTCTCGACCACCAGGATGTCATCGCCCGCGCCGTCTACGAGCCGGCCGGAGAAGGCCAGATCGATCCAGTGGTCCGTCGGCAAGGTGACCGCCGACTCCTGGGAGAGCGGCGGCCCGACCAACCACGCCTCGGGCACCACCCGCACGGGATAGGCCCCGGCGGCGTCCATCCCGGTCCAGCAACTGCCGTCCGCATCATGAAGATCGAGGACGGCGGATGGATACTCGAAGACGGACAGTCCCGCCCAACCGGTGTTCGCGCACAGAACGAACGCCGCCAACAGAACCAGCCCCAATGTCCTATGCACAAATCTCCTCCAACTCCGCCGTCATGCCGCCGATCCGCCGGCCCGGACCCGCCCGCGCACCGGCGCCATCATTATAGCACTTTTCGGCCCGAGGCCGGAAGCACAAGTTCCAAATTCCAGACGCCACCCGGCGGACCGAAGCACCAAATCCCAAATCCCAAACAAATCCAAAGCACCAAACGCGAAGAAAACTCAGAACCTCTCGCGCCGAGCCCCGGATCGCCCGGGACCGCCGGCTCTCCCGCGCGGCGCCAGCGTTTTGAGCCTTGGAACTTTGGATTTTGGATTTGTTTGAGATTTGGAATTTGGTGCTTGGAGCTTCCGCGCCACGCGGCTTTGGTGCCTGGAATTTGGAATTTCCGCGCCACGCGGCCACGCGGCTTTGATGCTTGGAATTTCCTTGCCTGGGCATGGGTTGTTGCTATACTTGTCGGGTCTATCCGCCCGGGTGCGATGGTTGCCGTACCCTGCGGGGAACGAGGCCCATTACGTACGGAATGTGAAGGGATTTCGCATGAGCGAGTACTCCATGAGTCCAACGGGGGAGAAGTTCGAATTGCCGAAAGCGGCGGATTACGCCGCCGAGTTCCAGCGTATGGAAGCGCTCGTCGGCGCCGCCCGGAGCGAAGGCAAAGAGATCGTGGTCGTCATGGGCGTCGGCTTCGTCGGAGCCGTCATGGCGGCGATCGTCGCCGATACCGTGGACAAGAAGACGGGCAAGCCCAGCAAGTTCGTCATCGGCTGCCAGCGGCCGAGCTCCCGCAGCTACTGGAAGATCCCCCTGCTCAATCGCGGCCAATCCCCCGTCAAAGCCGAAGACCCCGAGGTCGATCCCATGATCGCCCGCTGCGTCAACGACAAGAAGACCCTCGTGGCCACCTTCAACAGCGACTGCCTGAAGCTGGCCGACTGCGTCGTCGTGGACGTCCAGTGCGACTACACCAAGCACGAGCTGGGCAACATGTGCACGGGCGAGGCCGAGATGAGCGCCCTGGAAGCCACCATGAAGACGATCGGCGAGCGGATTCAGCCGCATTGCCTGGTGCTCATCGAGACGACCGTGGCCCCGGGGACAACCGAGTTCGTCGCCTGGCCGATCATGAAGAAAGCCTTCGCCAAGCGCGGCATCCAGTCCGCCCCGCTGCTGAGCCACAGCTTCGAGCGGGTGATGCCCGGCCGCGAATACGTATCCAGCATCCGCGACTTCTGGCGGGTCTGCTCCGGCTGCACGCCCGAGGCCCGCGACCGCGTCGTCAAGTTCCTCCGGGAGGTGCTCAACACCGAGAAGTTCCCCCTGACGGTCATGGACCGGCCCATCGAATCGGAGACCACCAAGATCGTCGAGAACTCCTACCGGGCGACCACTCTGGCGTTCCTGAACGAGTGGAGCCTCTTCGCCGAGCGCA
>VGYL01000412.1 GCA_016872975.1 Planctomycetota bacterium | reverse complement strand
TCCACCATACATATCACCGAGCGTGCTCGTCAGAACTCATTGGATCCCATATAGGTTGGGTGTCGCCATGAATGCACAGTTGTCACGCAGAGAGTTTTTGAAAGCCATCGGCGCCGGGGCGCTTCTGCATGGCTGCCTCGGCACGGCCCGGGCCGCTCGGTCCTCAGGCAAGCGGCCGAACATCGTTCTGATCATGGCCGATGACATGGGGTACTCGGACATCGGCTGTTACGGCGGCGAGATCAGTACGCCCAATCTGGATCGGCTCGCGGCGGGAGGGCTGCGCTTCTCGCAGTTCTACAACGCCGGAAGGTGCTGCCCGACGCGGGCGTCGCTGTTGACCGGGCTGTATCCCCACCAGGCGGGTGTCGGCAATATGGTGGGCAATCAGGGCTATCCCACGTACCAGGGCTATCTCAACGACCGTTGTGTCACGATCGCGGAGGCCCTCAAGCCCGCGGGCTATCATACGCTGATGGCCGGCAAGTGGCACGTCGGCGAGAAGCGGCCGCACTGGCCCACCGACCGGGGCTTCGACCGCTACTTCGGCCTGATCAGCGGGGCCGCGAACTACTTCGACATCAGCAAGACCAAGGGACCGGGCGTGGTGCGCCAGATGGCCTTGGACGATAAGCCCTACCAGCCGCCAAGGGACGGCTTCTACATGACCGATGCCTTCACCGACCACGCGGTGAAGTTCCTCGACGAGCACGGCCGGGACGAGAAGCCCTTCTTTCTCTATCTCGCCTACACCGCGCCGCACTGGCCGCTGCATGCGTGGCCCGAGGACATCGCCAAGTATAAGGGCAAGTACCTCAAGGGCTGGGACGTGCTGCGCCGGGAGCGCTACGAGCGGATGGTCAAGATGGGCCTGGTCAACGACCAGTGGCCCCTGCCGCCGCGCGACCGGGAGAACGGGCCCTGGGAGCAGGAGAAAGACAAGGAGTTGATGGACCTGAAGATGGCGGTCTACGCGGCCCAGATCGAGCGGATGGACCGCGGCATCGGGCGGGTCCTCGATAAGGTCCGGCAACTGGGCAAGGAACCGAATACGCTCGTGCTGTTCCTGGCCGACAACGGCGGCTGCCACGAGGGCGGCCCGCGCGGCTTCGACAATCGCAACAACGGCCTGCCGCCCGGCGGGGCGGACTCGTACATGAGCTACGGCCAGTCCTGGGCCAATGCAAGCAACACCCCCTTCCGGCGGTACAAGCATTGGGTCCACGAGGGCGGCATCGCCACGCCCCTCATCGCCTGCTGGCCCGGCGTGATCAAGAACACAGGCGGGATTACGCACGAGGTCGGGCACATCGTGGACATCATGGCGACCTGCGTCGATGTCGCCGGCATCGGCTATCCGCGGACCCACGGGAATCGACCGTTGACGCCGGCGGAAGGCAGGAGCCTGCTGCCGGTCTTCGAAGGCAGACAGCGCCGGGGGCATGAAGCGCTCTACTGGGAGCACGTGGGCAACCGGGCGGTGCGGCAAGGCCGGTGGAAGCTGGTTGCGGCGGCCGGCGCCCCGTGGGAGCTCTACGACCTCGAAGCGGATCGCACGGAGCTGAACAACCTGACCGCCGCGCACCCGCAGAAGCTCGAAGAGCTGAAGGCTCTCTACGAGAGTTGGGCGCAGCGCTGCGGCGTCCTGCCCTGGCCGATCAAGAAACCCAAGGCATGAAACGTTTGGAGTTCCGCGTTTACGCGGGTCCAGAGGTCTTGCGGCGCAGCCGCCTCCAAACGAATCCGCGCGGAACGAACAAGGAAGGCCGCACTATCAGACCCGCCTAATGAGTTTTGACGAGCAAGTTCGGTAATGTGTAGGGTGGGGCTTGCCCCACCGCTTTCCTTGGGTCCGGCTTCTTGGTGGGGCAAGCCCCACCCTACAACCACACCTTGCCTGGCGCGAGGCACATCGGCGAAACGACGGGTGCGGTGCAATTACCGGTCTTTGTCCGTCAAAACTCATAGGGCGGAACTCCGAACGAGTCTTGCTCACGATCCTGGATTGGACGCACCCTCCCGGCCGGATCAGGCGATCAGCATAGCGTCGCCGTAGGAATAGAAGCGGTAGCGCTGCGCAATGGCGTGGCGATACGCGGCCCGCATCCGCTCCAGGCCCGCGAAGGCGGCGACCAGGGCCAACAGCGTCGAGCGCGGCAGGTGGAAATTTGTAATTAGCGCATCCACAACTCTGTATTCATAGCCGGGCGTGATGAAGAGATTCGTCGTGCCCGCACCGGCCGCCACCTGCCCATCCTTGCCGACCGTCTCCAGCACGCGGGTCACCGTGGTCCCGACGGCGACGATCCGGCCGCCGGCACGACGCACCGTATCGATGGCTTGGGCATTCGCGGCGTCGAGGCGGTACCATTCATGGTGGATCTCGTGCTGCTCGACCTGCTCGGCGGCAATCGGCTTGAACGTGCCGGCGCCGACGTGCAGCGTCACATAGGCGAAGTGAATGCCGGCCGCTTTCAGTTGCGCGATCAGGCTGTCGGTGAAGTGCAGGCCCGCGGTCGGCGCGGCGACCGCGCCCGGGCAGCGGGCGTAGACGGTCTGGTAGCGTTGCAGATCCTGCTGCGCCTGGCGCAGGTCGTGGTCGCGCTGAATGTAGGGCGGCAGCGGCGGAAAGCCCACCTCGTTCAGCACGGCCGGCGCCTCCAGCGGCGTTTCGACCTCCAGCAAGCACACGCCGTCCGGCTTCTTCGCCAGCAGCCTGGCCGTACAGAAGCCGGCCCGTTCTCGATTCTGGATGTCGATGGACTCGCCGAGCTTCACCTTGCGGGCGCCCTTGAGCATGACCTCCCACCTGCGGGCGCCGTCTCGCGCCTGTGCCGGGGCCGGCGCTTGCCGCGTTGCTTCCCCTGCGGCCATGGCGGGGATGTCTTGCGGCCTCGCGGTCGCGCGGAGGAACAGGCCCTCCAACTGCCCGCCGGTCCGGCGGCGGGCGAAGAAACGGGCCGCCAGCACCTTCGTGTCGTTCAGAACCAGGCAGTCGCCCCGCCGCAGGAACTCACCCAAGCCGCTGAACCGGCGGTCGGCCAGCCCGCCCGTGGCTCGGTCCACCACCAGCAAGCGCGATTCGCTGCGGATTGCCGCCGGTTCCTGAGCGATCAACTCGGGCGGCAACTCATAATCCAACTCATTTGTTCTCATAGTGCCACATTATCAGACCTCGGCCCTTGCAACAAAAAATTTCGTGCCCAATAATAGGGCGATTTCGCAGGTTGGGCCCGCAGGGAGGATTTTTGCCACAAGGCCGGGGGGCCCGCGTCCGATACCGCCAGTGCGACGGACAGGTGCGGCGCGAGCCTCCCGCGTGAGCACCGCCGCGCCGCACGCCGGCAGGAGGCCGACGCGACGCAGGGCCGGGATGGCCGCGCCAGGGATGCCGCAACGAAACCACCGTTTCGAAGGTTACAGCCGTGTACTCACCGGGACAGTTCGAACAAATGGCTGCATCGCTCGCCGGGCTGGGCCGGGATGACCTCAAGCAGCGCATCAAGAACTTCCGAGGTCGTTTCAAGCTCGACTTCTCCGACGACTACCTCGACGCTCTCACCCTCGACCGCCTGCGGCACCTCCTGCTGGCCGCCCTGATCAACGCCAGAGCCGAACGGTAGCATTCCCTCTGTCTGTCGCCATACGGGCAGGATGCCCTCAGAACATGTATGAAAACGTGTCGCGGACATCTTGTCCGCGCGTGTCGAGGGCCTCTGGCCCTCGAATCGAAGGCGGGACGCCCGCGACACGACAGATGGCGGTTTTCATACACGTTCTCAGGGCGAACGGCCGGCTCTTCTGTCCGTCGAGCTGCCCGCGATCACTGGGCGGGGAACAGGGCCTGGATCGTGTCCCGCATTTCCTGCTCGGTCGGGTAGGCGAACACCGTGGTCATCTGAAGATCCCATCGGCTGGCGCGCGGCGGCCGCCGATAAAATTCCGTCTTGTGAGGCAACCCCGTAATGCGGTCAATGTAGATCCACCACCGGTCGTGTGCGGCGGCATTCGCGCCGCGCTGCGACCCGCGGACCTCGTGGACGTCGAGGTCCTTCCCGCCGGCCTCCGGAGGGGCGGCGGATGGCTCCAGCCTGGTGTCCGGGGAGATCCGCTCCAGCTCGCGCGCCAGACAACTGACCATGATTTGCCGGACCCAGCGGCGCTCGTCCTTGTTCAAGCGTCCCACGGCACGGATTCCCGTCCGGAGCTCGATGGTTTCCTTCCGGTCGTTGCCGAGGTCGTACAAGACACATTCCTGCGTTGTCTTTCTGACGAATCGATTCGAGCCGCGGGCGATATAGAACTCGTGCGCGAGTCTGCCGGTGTGGGCCGTGGTGAGGATATGAACGTTCTTGACCTGCGCGAGGGCCTTGAGCACCTCGTTGTCAAAGGTTCCGGAGGCCGTAGGGGCGGTCGTTCGCAAGAGCGTGATGAAGCTCACGACCGCGACGCCGATCACGGCCGCGCGGACGAGGGTCTCCCGCCGGAACCTGCCGGATTGCGGGGCGGCAAGTGAATCGGGGGAGTACTCGGATGCAGGTGAGCAGGCCGTCCCGGCGGCTGGAGCATCGCTCCAATCCGCACAGGAACCGGAGATCCCGTGCAGGACATCCACACTGACGGGGTACCGATACAGGTCCGACCTTTGTTCAGAAGCCTCCCGCAAGTCGTCTCCGGCGTGGTAGACCGTCCGGACGGGGGCGTTCTCCCGGGCGGCGATCCCCTCGATCGTGCGCTGCAGGCTCAGGGCCCCGGCCCGGCACACCGGGCAGATGCCGAGATGCGCGGTGACCGCTGGCAGTTCATCCCGCACCGCATCGGGCCCAACGACGTAATCGAAGATCTCCGCCGCCGAGACCTCCCCGCAGGCCACAGGACCGTCCGCGAACGGCACGGGCGCGGCGCCGGTCTCCGGCGGTACGGGCGTTTCCGCCGGCAGGGCTATCCTACCGTCGTGGGCATCGTCTCCGCATCGCTCAAGACGGATCCGGCCCGGATTCAGGGGCAGGACGCCTCCGGCCCGATAGGATTTTAAGACCCGGCCCAAGCGCTTCAACTGCTCGGCCGTGAGATTCAGTTTCCGGACGGTCCTCAGATCCTCGGCGCACGCCGGGCACTGATCCACGTGCACGGTCACCGGAGTGGGAATCCGGATCGCCGGCGCGGCCGCGGCAAGCTCGGGAAGGTACGGTTTGGCGTCGGCACAGGTGACGTGCGTCTCGAGCAGGCGGAACTGCTCGGTCAAGGCTTCGATCGTCTCATCCCGGCCGGAACCGGCGCGGCGCGGGCTCTCCTGCGACTGGCACAGGACCTCGCGGAGGCGGCGAATCTGCTCCCGGCAGACGGGACAGGCCGCCGCATGACGGCGTACCGACGCCGGCACGGCCCCTTCCTCCGGGCAGACAAGATCATAATAGTAGATCTGCGCCTCCTGACAGAGGCGTGCGTTATCCGACGCTCTCATGAAAATCCCTCATGCACCGGCGTTTTGCGGAACTCCGGTCAGTCCGCCGCCAGCGTATCGCGAAGCCTCCTGACGCTCGCGGCCAAGTACCGGCTGACGGTTCTGACGTTGACACCCATACTGGTCGCGATCTCCCTGACGCTGTAATTGTCCCGGTATCGCAACACGAAGGCCTGCGCCTCCCGCGCCTGGAGATGGCGGGCGAAGTAGGCGATCCTGGCGTTTCTTTCCTCCGTGTCGTCTATTGAGGCGTTTCCCGGATGGCGATTGTTGACGGAAATCCCGGTTTCACCGGCGTATTTCTTCAGGGCCCGATAATAGGTTTCCCGTGCCCGCATGGAATCCACGATATGATTGACGACGGCACGGTACAGGTAGCTCTTGAGGTAGCGTACTCCGACCGGCACGGGTTTGCGGATCAGGACCAGAAAGAACTCCTGAAAGAGGTCCTCTTCCGATTTGTCGCGGGCCTGCAAACGGATGATGGCGCGGATGAAATCGGCGTACTCGTTCAATATCTGGCTGGCCCGCTGAACGCGGTCCTCGTCGGGTATGCCATCTCTTCGGACCCTTGCCACAACCGGTTGCTCCAGAAGCAACCCTCCGCGCCCTTGGGATGGGAAGAACACACTCCCCATACCGGGCGTCGCACCCATTGGGCACTCTATCGATCATAACCGGACGTCACCGGATGGCAAGCCCCATGCTGCCCGGGAGGTGAACAGATTA
>VGYL01000411.1 GCA_016872975.1 Planctomycetota bacterium | reverse complement strand
GCGTCCAGGCCGTTCGTAGTTGTAGGGTGGGGCTTGCCCCACCGGGAAGCCGGACCCAAGGAAAGCGGTGGGGCAAGCCCCACCCTACACATTACCGAACTTGCTCGTCAAGACTCATCAGGAGGCCCGCCCGGGCGGCCCGGAGCGCCGAGCCAGAAAAACCGGCCTGGTTCAAAACCGGGTGACCGTCTTGGCGGATGGACGCGTCCAGGCCGTTCGTAGTGACGCCGCAAGGCGTTAGAAGAGGAAGTAAGAAGTGGAAGGGCAAAAGGAAAAAGGCACGCTGCCCACTGGCCGCGCTCTTGTTTCTGCTTTTTACCTTTTCCCTTTTACCTTCTACGATGCCCCTGCGGGTACACTACCACCACCAGTAGCGCTGGATGCTGCCACCCGTTGGACTTTGTCGAGGTTCTCCCCTGACTTGGGCGAGTTTGAACCAGGCAGAAAAACCGTTGACAATTCGTTACGTTTGGCCCGCGGTCCGGCACAAGGAGATAGTGGGCTTGCCCTGTGAGGCAGGGAGGCAACCCGGGCACCGCCAACTCGGGGGGCACGGCACCCCCTTGCCCTTGCGGGGCCTGTCCCACGGCGGCGCTCGCACAAGATTATCTGTCCCGGCGTAGAATGGACACCGGATACGACCCGCGTTTTCTGCCGATATGATCGTGGCGATTGAAACGAGGGTCGTTGATCCGCCGAGGCCGCCTCGGTAATATGGACCTATAATATCATACCATAACGTTATACACGGCGGAACAAGGAGTTTTGGGAGGTAATGTCATGAAGAAGACACAGATTGTCGCGGCTCTCATTCTATTGTTTATCGGCGCGAGCGTATCCCTGGCCGGACCGCGCGATGCGCTCTGGAGCCAGGTGCAGGAGGCCATCAACAGGGGCCTGCCGCAGACGGCCATCAAGCTGCTGGAGGAGATCATCCCCGGCGCACTGGCGGATGGGGCCTGGGCCGAGGCGACCAAGGCCATCTGCCTCAAGATCGGCCAGGAAGGCAAGATCCAGGGGGGCAAGGCGGAGGAAATGATCGTACGGCTCGAGGCGGAGATGGTCGCCGCCCCGGAGCCGATGCAGCCGGTGATGGAGGCGATCCTGGGGCACTGGTACTGGCGGTACTTCCAGCAGAATCGCTGGCGGTTCCTGCAACGGACCCAGACCGCCGAAGCGCCCGGGACGGATATCACGACCTGGGACCTGGCGACCATCCTGGCGGAGATTGACAGGCACTTCACCCTGGCCCTGTGTGGCATCCCCGCCCCCGGGGGTGATCCTTCCAAGACCACAGCCGAGGGCGGCTGTGCCACATTGCTCAAGGCCACGCCCATCGGCGTCTGGAACGACCTGATCGAGAAAGGGACCGTGCCGGATGCGTACCGGCCGACGCTCTATGACTTCCTGGCCTTCGAGGCCCTGTCGTTCTACAACGCCGGCGAGCAGGCGGGTGCCCTGCCCCAGGACAGCTTCGAGATCATGGCGGATAGCCCGATCTTCGCGCCGGTGGCCGAGTTTCTCGCCTGGCAGCCCCAGAGCGCCGATGGGCGGTCCGCCAAGGTCAAGGCGATCCGCATCTACCAGTCGCTGCTGGCCTTCCACCAGAACGACCCCGACAAGACCGCGTTCCTCGACGCGGACTTGCAGCGGCTGGTCTTCGGCAACAACCAGGCCGTCGGACCGGAGAAGGCCGACCTGTACAAGGCGGCCCTGGAGCGGTTCGTCAACGGCTCCAAAGGTCACGAGATCGCCGCCCGGGCCCTTTATCAGTGGGCCAACGTCGAATACGGGCAAGGCAACTACGTCAAGGCGCACACCCTGGCCGGCCAGGGGTGGAACCAGTATCCCGCGAGCGTGGGCGGCATCCAATGCTATAATCTCATCCAGCAAATCGAAGCCAAGTCCGCCACCATCACGACCGAACGGGTCTGGAACGACCCCCTGCCGGACATCCAGGTCACCTATCGCAACGTAACCCGCGTCGACTTCCGCGCCGTGCCGGTCAAGTTCGAGGACTACATGCAGGCTGGGGGACAGTACCAGATCGAAGCCCTGCTGGGCATGGAGCCGGCTCTGGATTGGTGGGCCGATCTGCCACCAACCAGCGACTACAAGACCCGGACGGCAACGCTACCTGCCCCCAAAGGGCTGGCCAAGGGCATCTATTTCGTGCTCGCCTGTCCCGACCCTTCCGGCAATCCGTCCCCCAAGAGAAACACCAACGATCAGATCAGCGTCGCCCGCATCTGGGTCAGCGATCTGGCGCTGGTCGTGCGGGACAACAACCAGCAAGGCACGATTGAGGGGTTTGTGCTCAACGCCAAGACCGGCACACCCGTCGCCAATGCCCAAGTGACGGCATGGACGCACGCCTACCTCAGTTCCGGAAAGTACCGGTACGATCCGGCCGGCCAGACACAGTCGGATAGCAATGGCCTGTTCCGGTTCTCCCCTGCCGGCAAGCAGTACCAGAACTTCCTGCTGGTAGCGGAATCCGGGGGCGACAGACTGGCCAGTGCGAACATGTACAACACACACACCCCATCCAGTGACTCGAAGGCGCACACGCAGACCGTCTTCTTCACGGATCGGTCGCTCTACCGGCCCGGTCAGACGATCCAATATAAGGGCATCTGCCTCAGTGTAGACGCCGACCGCGACACCTACGGGACCTTGGCGGGTCGACAATTGACCGTCGTGTTCAAGGATGTCAACGGCCAGGAGATTGCCAGCCAGCGGCATACGTGCAACGATTACGGCTCGTTCAGCGGCAGCTTCACCGCTCCGCGCGACCGACTGATGGGTCAGATGTCTCTCAGCGTGGAAGGCGGCCCCGGCGGCTGGGCGAGCATCAACGTCGAGGAATACAAGCGGCCCAAGTTCCGCGTGGAGTTGGAGCCGCCGGTGGAAGCGCCCAAGCTGGGGACCGAGGTTGTGGTGCCGGGCAAGGCGACGGCGTACACCGGGGCTTCTATTGGGAACGCCCAGGTCGGCTGGCGTGTCGTGCGGCAAGTGCGGTTTCCGCCGTGGTGCTGGTGGTGGCGGTGGTCGTATCCCACGAGCCAGGCGCAGGCCATCGCGTACGGCACGACGGTCACGGAAGCGGATGGCTCATTCGCCATCCCGTTCACGGCCAAGCCGGACTTGACGGTTCTGGAGAAGGATGAGCCGGTCTTCGAGTTCGTGGTCTATGCGGACGTGACGGATATGACCGGCGAGACGCGGTCCGCCCAGAGCACTCTCCGCGCCGGGTACACGGCGCTGCAGGCGAGCATCCTGGCCGAGGCGTGGCAGACGCCTGACCGGCCCGTCTCGTTGACGATTCAGACGCAGTCCCTCGACGGCGTGGGCGAGCCGGCGACCGGCACGATCCGGCTCCACGCGCTCAAGCAGCCCGACAAGGTCATTCGTAGCATGCTGGGCTCGAGCGGCTACTATGACGGCATCCCGGCGGCCAGCCGGTCCGCCGCCGGCTCATCCCAACTCGATGCCTCTGATCCCGACACCTGGGAGCCGGCCGGCTTGATCAGCGAGCAGACCTTCAAGACGGATGACGCGGGGCAAATCACAGTCCCGGTGTCTATGAAAGCCGGCATTTATCGTGCCTCGGTGCAGACGCAGGACCGCTTCGGCAAGTCGGTCACCGCGCGGCAGACGATCCACGTGGTGGACCCGGCGGCCAGTCGTTTCGACGTGCGGATCGCCCATCATCTCGCGGCGCCGCAATGGTCTGTCGAGCCGGGCGAATCGTTTATTGCGTTGTGGGGTACCGGCTATGAGAGCGGCCGGGCCTATATCGAGCTGGAGTGTCGAGGCCAGGTCCTGCGGGCCTGGTGGACCGATCCGAAACGGACGCAGGAGGTCATTCAGGAGCCGATCACCGAAGCCATGCGCGGCGGCTTCACGCTCCGCGTCACGTATGTCCGCGAGAATCGGGCCTACCTGAGCCAGCGGATTGTGGACGTGCCCTGGACGAACAAGCAACTGACCATCGCCTGGGAACGGTTCCGGTCGCTCCTGGAGCCGGACCAGAAAGAGACTTGGACTGCCATCATCACCGGTCCGGATGCGAAGCGGGCCGTCGCCGAGATGGTGGCGGGCCTGTACGATGCCTCGCTGGATCAGTACCTGCCGCACGATTGGCTGCACGCCTTCACGGGCTTCCGGCAGGAAACCAGCCGGCTGAGCAGCCGGTTCGAGAACAGCTCGGTGGCCTTCGTCTGGAGCGTCTCCGGTTGGACCGTCAATTATAAATCCGTCACGCTCACCTATCGGCATTTCCCCTCGGATATCCTTTACGCCGGAGGCGGATACGCGTGGGGCGGGAGCGCTCCGGCCGCGAGAAGTGGTGGCGCGCCCGCAGCTACGCCTGCTCCGGCGGACTCTACCACCGGCGGGGAGAAGGCAACGCCAACGGACGCAGGCAGTGCCCAGGCGGGTCCGGACCTGAGCAAGGTCTCGGCGCGCACGAATCTCGATGAAACCGCGTTCTTCTTCCCGCACCTGGTGTCGGGTTCCGACGGCGTGGTGCGGATGGAGTTCACGATCCCCGAGGCGCTGACGGAGTGGAAGTTCCTGGGCTTTGCCCATGACAAGCAGCTTCGCAGCGGATACCTGAGCGACACGACCGTGACGGCCAAGGACCTGATGGTCGAGCCGAATCCGCCGCGGTTCGTGCGCGAGGGGGATGTGATCGAGTTCACGGTCAAGGTGTCCAACCAGTCCGCCGCCCGGCAGACGGGCAAGGTGAGCCTGACGTTGGCCGACGCCCGGACACTCGCATCCCGCGACAAGGACCTGGGCAACCTGGCACCGGAGCAGGCGTTCGACGTGCCCAGCAAGGAATCCCGCGTCTATTCCTGGCGGCTGACGATCCCCGACGGCTGCGAGTTCCTCCAGTACCGGGCCGTGGGCGCGACGACGCGCCTGAGCGACGGCGAGGAAGGCTATCTGCCGGTGCTCAGCCGCCGGATTCTGGTGACGGAATCGCTGCCCTTGCCGATCCGCGGTCCGGCGACGAAGGAGTTCCAGTTCACGAAGCTGCTGGAATCGGGCCAATCGACGACGCTGCGGCACCAGAGCCTGACGGTCCAGATGGTCTCGCAGCCGGCCTGGTACGCGGTCATGGCGCTGCCCTACCTGATGGAGTACCCGTACGAGTGCAGCGAGCAGGTCTTCAACCGGCTGTACGCCAACACGCTGGCCGCATACATCGCCAACTCCGATCCCAAGATCCGGCGGATCTTCGACCTGTGGAAGGCGACGCCGACGCTGGACAGTCCGTTGGAGAAGAACCAGGACCTCAAGAACGTCGCCCTGGAAGAGACCCCCTGGGTCCGCCAGGCGATCGCGGAGTCCGAAGCCCGCCGGAACGTGGGCATCCTCTTCGACCGGAACCGGCTCAACGACGCCACCGCGCGGGCCCTGTCGAAGCTCCAGCAAATGCAGCTCAATGACGGCCTGTGGCCGTGGTTCCCCGGCAGCCGGGGCAACGCCTACATCACGCTTTACATCACGACCGGCTTCGGCCGGCTCCGCCACCTCGGGGTCCGAGACCTCGACGTCGCCAGTGCGGTCAAGGCCCTGGACGCCCTGGACCCGTGGATCGATGCCTGGTACCGCGACATCCTCAAGTACGGCCGCAAGGACGAGAACCGTCTCAGTCCGACCATCGCCTTCTACCTCTACGGCCGCAGCTTCTTCCTGTCGGACAAGCCCGTCGCCACCCAATACCGGGAGGCCCTGAACTACTGGCTCGGCCAGGGGCGCCAACACTGGCTCACCCTGCCGCGGAAGTCCCAGGCCCACCTGGCCCTCGCGCTGAAGCGCTTCGGCGGCGATGCGCAGACGCCCGCCGCGATCATGCGCTCCATCAAGGAGCACAGCGTCACCAGCGAAGAGCTGGGCATGTTCTGGCGGGACATCGAGCGCAGTTGGTGGTGGTACCATGCCCCCATCGAGACGCAGGCCGTGATGATCGAGGCCTTCGATGAGGTGATGGGCGACACGCAGGCGGTGGAGGACTGCCGGGTCTGGCTGCTCAAGCAGAAACAAACGCAGGCCTGGGCGACCACCAAGGCCACGGCCGACGCGGTCTACAGCCTGCTGCTCCGCGGCACCGACCTGCTGGCCTCGGATGCCCTGGTCCAGGTGGCCCTGGGCGGCCAGTGGATCGTGCCCGCGCAGGTCGAAGCGGGC
>VGYL01000410.1 GCA_016872975.1 Planctomycetota bacterium | reverse complement strand
CCGGAAGATCGCCTGCCGCTCATTGCCCCGGACCGCCACATGATACACGGCCCCTTCATACTCCACCCGCAACGGTCTGGCCATGATCCCATCCTATCCGATCGACGCCGGTCCTGCAACCGCTATCTTGCATTTTAAGGGCTGACCCCTTTTTCCGCGGAGAGGCGCAGGGACGCGGGGCTTGAGACAAAGAACTCGGTGGGGCAAGCCCCACCCTACGGGTTTGCTCTCTACGCCTCGGCGTCTCTGCGCGAGTAGCCTTTTGGTTGCGGCCGCAGGCCGCGCCTCTTTGTGTCTCTTTCGGCGAAGCGGGTTCGATGGGCCGTCTTCTGTCTGCTCTGTGCCCTCGGTGTCCTCTGTGGCGGCAAATCCGTTGTCAGTTCCCCTTTTTGTTCGCATGGTTCGCGTATTTCGCGGTTGAGAAGGCGGTTGTCGGTTGGCATGGAGTTCCCAGTTCCCAGTTGCGGTCGTCGCCCGGCCCTCGTCGCTCGTCTCTCGAAGGTCGTTTGGAATCCGGGGGACAGTGACCTATTATTCTGGACGGATCGGGGTCGGTGCGGCCCGAGGCACGGCATGGTCGCCGGCAAGAGGGAGTCGGCTGCCCCATGGGGGCAACGCTCAACACGTTACAGAAGGGCCCCCTCAATGCGTATCGCCGGAGGGCGAAACGGCAAGAAGCTAATGAGTTGAGCGTTGACCCCAGGTGCCCGGCGGGGCCCCCTCGTCCCTCGCTCCCCTCGTACCCGGAGAGAAGCCCGTGGCGCGATAATGGGGGTCGGATTTGCGGTCGCAAGGAGAAGGACGGGCCCCCTCGGGAGTCGCTGACTTGGCGGCGCGGAATATATGCCGCATTTTCGCTTTTTGTGAAACATACACATTGCGTAATGCATCTATATAGATGGTTGAAGCACGGCCGCTCGCGGCGGGGACGGCCGCCCAAACGACGGTGACCGCTGGACAGCGAGAAGACCTGTGATCCCGCAAAACCGGACGGAGGGATCCAGACACACACAGCCGAGGGCGACTGTGCCACATGGAGTGCGGTGTTTTTTGTGCCTTTCATCACAACAACCAGAGGCCATCCCTGGGCCGGACCGGGAGAATCCCGAGTTCATCGCAGGAGATTTACGGAAGCTGGTTCCACGGTGGAGATTTGTGCGAAACAAACCCAATTCCGGCCAGGGCGTCAGGAGAGGCAAAGGATTTGCGGGAAAGGAGTTATGGCACATCGTCCCTTCGATGGGCGGCGGAAAAACAAAGCCAATCTGGGAAGGGAGTTTCAAGTTTGAAGCTTCAAGTGTCAAGACAAAGAGACCAAGGATCGCTGCTATTTCCCGTCAGCGGGGTGGGAGATTGCTTCGTCGCTGCGCTCCTCGCAATGGCATGTTTCACACTCGGCTGCCGGCCGTTTATGCAGAACGAACCCAATCGCTGCGGGGGGTGAACCCGGCCGCCAAGGAGGCGTAAAAATTGAGGAAATTCCTGTTGCTTTTGGGGGGGCGATAGGGTATAGTAGCCTCTTCTCGCTTCTTCTGGTGCAGGACGGGGGGTTAGCGATCCGCTACTTGCCTCACCTGGAATTTACGATAGGGCTCGCGGTATACGAGAGTTTCCTATCGACAAGCGAGCAAGGATGGGTAGCCGGCATTCAGTAGCCGGTCGCCGGCGGCCCCAAGCCGTAGGGTGCGTATCCCGCACCATCCCCTCGGCGGTACAAGGCTGTGCTTGGTATGCACCCCGCCTACTGGAGTGGGAGGTGCTTTTGACCGATAACGTTGAAGGTATATGGAAAAGATCAGTAAGATTCGGAATATTGGCATCTCGGCGCATATCGACTCGGGCAAGACGACCCTGAGCGAGCGCATTCTATACTATTGCGGGCGGATCCACCGCATGCAGGAGGTCCACGACGGCAACGGGGAGGGCGGCGCGACCATGGACTTCATGGATCTCGAGCGGGAGCGCGGCATCACCATCAAGTCGGCGGCCACGCAGGTTGCCTGGCACGGCCGGTGCATCAACCTGATCGATACGCCCGGCCACGTGGACTTCACCGTCGAGGTCGAGCGGTCGCTGCGGGTTCTGGATGGGGCGATCATGATCCTGTGCGCCGTCGGGGGCGTGCAGAGCCAGTCGTTCACCGTCGATCAGCAGATGAAGCGTTACCGCGTGCCGCGGATCGCTTTTGTCAATAAGATGGACCGCGTCGGGGCCGATCCGGAGCGGGTGCGGCGGGATATCCGGGAGAAACTGGGCCTGAACGTGGTGCCCATCCAATTGCCCCTGGGCCTCGCCAACGATTTCGAGGGCGTGATCGATCTGGTGACGATGGAAGCCCTCACGTTCGAGGGCGACGACGGCGAGGACGTGGTGCGCGGGCCGATTCCGCCGGCCTATCAAACCGCGGCCGCGAAGGCCCGGCATGAGATGCTCGATGCGTTGAGCATGTACGACGACGAGATGATGGAGCGGCTGCTGGACGAGCAGCCCGTCGAGGAGGCGCTGATCCGCCGGACCATCCGCGAGGCGACGATCAATCGGGACATCGTGCCGCTGATGATGGGCTCGGCCTTCAAGAACAAGGGCGTGCAGCCGCTGCTGGATGCGGTCTGCGACTACCTGCCCAGCCCGCTGGACCGCCCCTCCTTCGCCCGCGACCACAACAACGCGGGCACGGAGACACCGCTGGCGAGCGATCCGGATGCCCCCCTGACGGCGATGGTCTACAAGATCACCGATGAGCCGTTCGGGCAATTGAGCTACATCCGCGTCTACCAGGGAACGATCGTCAAAGGCGGCCAATACCGCAACGCCCGGACGAATCGCCTCCTGCGCGTGGGCCGGATCGTCCGCATGCACGCGAACGACCGGCAGGACATCACCGACGCCGGACCGGGCGATATCGTCGCCCTGCTGGCGGTCGCGTGCGCCAACGGCGACACGCTCTGCGGCGAGGGGATCAACTACTCGCTCGAGAGCATCTACGTGGCCAATCCGGTGATCAGCCTGTCCGTCACGCCGGCCAGCAACGCCGACCAGGAGCGGATGGCCAAGGCCCTGAGCCGGTTCATGAAAGAGGACCCGACCTTCCGCGTCTCGACCGATCCCCAGACCAGTGAAACGATCATCGCCGGCATGGGCGAGCTGCACCTCGATGTCTACATCGAGCGGATGCGGCGCGAGTACAAGGCCAACGTCACTATCGGCGCCCCGAGCGTCAGCTACCGCGAGGCCCCGACGGTCGAGGCCAAGTTCGACTATCGCCACAAGAAGCAGACCGGCGGCGCGGGCCAGTTCGCCCACGTGGTCGGCCGGCTGGTGCCGCTGCCGGCGGGCCATGAGTCTTCGTACGAGTTCGAGGACAACATCACGAGCGGGCGCATCCCCGGCGAGTACATCCCGGCGGTCAACAAGGGCTTCCAGGCGGCGCTGAAGAAAGGGCCGCTGGCCGGCTACGAGGTCGTCGGCTGCAAGATGTGCCTGGACGACGGCTCGCATCATCCGGTCGATTCCAGCGAGATGGCGTTCCGCATCGCGGCCCGCGACGCGTTCGCGGAGGCGTTCCGCAAGTCCAGGCCCTGCCTGATGGAGCCGATCATGAAGGTCGAAATCGAGATGCCCCGCGAGTATCAGGGTGCAATCGTCGGCGACCTGAACAGCCGGCGGGGGATGATCCTGGAGACCGAGGGCCGCGACACGTGCGCCGTGGTGCGGGCGGAGGTCCCCCTGGCCTGCATGTTCGGGTACGCCACCGTCGTGCGCGGCCTGAGCAAGGGCATGGCCACCTTCTCGATGGAGATGTCCCACTACGCCCGGGTCCCCGCCAAGCTGGCCGAAGAGATCGTCCACCAGCGCCGCGAGAAGCAGGCCGCCCGCAAGTAGCGAGCGCGGCCTCCCCTCTACTGGGAAGTCCTATCACAGCGTACGTCCTTTGGATCACTACGATCCCTGGAGCCCCTACGGACCTCCGGGACCACCCGGACCAAGACCGGGTCCCAAACCGCAACAGCGGCGAAATCCAACCGAGGGCGTCTTGTCCTGCCGCCCTCTTTCTGCTATTATGTAGGAATCGTACGCAGTTGCGGTGAACCACCGCATTCGTCTGCATGACAGGCGCCCTGATTTAGGCAGGAGGAGAATCGACATGTACGCAAGAGCAGCACTATCGTTCGCACTGGTACTGATCTCAACCCTCGCCTGGGGGGCCCCGCTGAAGGTGGACCTGTCCCAGAACGGCCCGGTCGAGCCGGGCTGGATCGACTGGAACACCGGCGGCACCCGCCTGGGCAACGCCAACGTGTCGCGACGGTTTCAGAACGAGGCCGATTTCGATGACGATTTCACGATCGATTTCGTGGGCATCGACAGCCGCAACCGCGGCCAGGTGAACGCGGCCATTCCGTTGGCCAACCTGCTCTCCGACGCCTTCAAGAGATCCAATCCCTTCAATATGGTAATCAAGGGACTCAAGGCGGGTGTCTACACGATGACGACGTGGCACCATGATCCCGCGGAGAATGTCCCCAATGACGATGGAACGGTCAACATCACCGTCAAGGATGCCGACGGCACCCGGCTGGTTGCCGAGCGTCTGCAGCAGTCCTGGGGGACGAATCCTGTCAACAACCCGCCCCAATCGATTCCCCCGGCGTCGGCCACCTTCACCTTCCGTTGCGACGGCGTCAATGACGTTGTCATCACCTTTGTCGACAATAACGACGGGATCCACAACGAGGCTTTCCTCAACGGCTTTGCGCTCGACCTGGCGGTCGAGCCGACGAAGGCTTCCGGACCCCAGCCGGCCGACAAGGCGGTGGATGTGCCGCGCGACGTGATTCTGCGCTGGACGGCAGCGGACACGGCGGGCCCGATCCACGGCCATAAGGTCTTCCTGAGCAAGAGTCCGGATGAGGTGAAGAACGGCGCCGCGGCGGCGGACCGCGGGGTCACGACCGATCCGGTGTTCGACACGGCGGGTCTGCCCGGGGCACTGGAATACGGCGCCACGTACTACTGGCGGATCGACGAAGGCAGTCCCGCCAAGGGCTATACCGCCGGAAACGTGTGGAGCTTCACCACCGAGCCGTACGCCTATCCCATCCCGGGCAAGGCAATTGCCGCCTCGGCATCGAGCTCCCTGAATGACAGGTCAACCCCCGGCAAGACGATCGACGGGTCCGGGCTCGACCAGAACGACCGGCACTCGACCGTGGATTCGGACATGTGGCTGGCCGGCGCCGGCGGGCCACAGCCTGCCTGGCTCCACTACGCGTTCGACAAGATCTACTGCCTGCATGAGATGTGGGTCTGGAACTACAACCAGACGGTCGAGCCCCTCGTCGGGTTCGGGCTCAAGGACGTTGTGATCGAGTACTCCGTGGACGGCACGACGTGGACGCCGCTGGCGCCGAGCACGCGCTTCGCCCGCGGGCCGGGGGCCGCGGGCTACGCGCACAATACGACCATCGCCTTCGGCGGCGTGCCGGTGCGGTTCGTCCGCATCACCGCCCAGAACAGTTGGGGCGGCGGCAGCCAGTACGGGTTGAGCGAAGTGCGGTTCTATCATGTCCCCGTGCAGGCGCGCGAGCCGCAGCCGGCGACGGGCGCCACCGGGATCGGGCCCGCGGTGCTCCTGCGCTGGCGCGCCGGGCGCCAGGCGATCTCGCACAATATCTACCTGGGTACCGAGCCGCTGGCGGTGCAGAATGCCCTCGTGCCGACCGCCTCTGCAACCGTCAGCACGTGGGATACCGGGACGCTGAACCTGGCCACAACGTACTACTGGCGGGTGGATGAGGTCAATGCCACCGCGACACCGGCCGTGTGGACAGGCGACGTCTGGAGTTTCGCCACGCCGGCGTTCGTCGTCGTGGACGATTTCGAGCGGTACACCGATAAGGCGGGCGAGGAGGTCTTCACCGCCTGGAGCGACGGCTTTGACACGCCCACCAAGAATGGCGCGCTCGTCGGTCTCGGTACGGCTGCCAACGGCACGTTCTGCGATACGACCACCTTCTACGGCGGCAAGGCGTCGATGCCGTTCGCCTATGATAACGTCAAAGCGCCTCTCTCGGAGGCCACGCGGACCTTCGCGCCGGCCCAGGACTGGACGGTCTCGGGCATCAAGACCCTGGTCCTGTACTTCTGTGGCGATCCGACCAATACCGCCACGGAGTTGTACGTCAAGATCAACGGCACCAAGATCGCCT
>VGYL01000409.1 GCA_016872975.1 Planctomycetota bacterium | reverse complement strand
CGTTCCCGCTCGCCAGCCCGCCGCCATCGAACGTGAAATGGACCGGCCCACCTTGGGCGATCCCGGCCGTGCAGACAATGGACAGCACCGCGAAGATGCTCTTGTTCATCAAGTCCTCCTTCTCTATCTTCCCGAAATAGCCAACCGACTGGTTATCGATCCTGCTATCGTCCCCCTCAAGGCCGATAACATGGGTAGCATAGCAGATTTGGGGATGGTGTGTCGAGGGATAGGAAATGCTATGTGGAGTCTGGGGGCGGATTCCGCCAGCGACGACCGGCCCGGTCGCTGGACTTTTCTCAATGCGCCAATATACGCCGGCAGGGCGCGGCATATTTTTGTGCCGCACCGGCAATTTCCCTGCAGAGACGTTCGCTCTCGGGTAAAATGGGCGGGCATTTCGGACGGCAGACGGCGGCGCTCCGGACTCCGATCCGGGGGCGCGGGCGTCTGACGATGTTTCGTTGGGGACGATATGGGTATGGGTAAGTATCTGGAGAGAATCAACAGCCCGGCAGACCTGAAGAAGCTTCCGGTCGCCGAGCTGGAAGGACTGGCCGAGGAGATCCGCCAGTTCATGGTGCGTTCCGTCAGCCGGACCGGCGGGCATCTGGCCAGCAATCTCGGGGCCGTCGAGCTGACGCTGGCGCTGCACTACGTCTTCGATTTCCAGCAGGACAAGCTGCTGTGGGACGTGGGCCACCAGTGCTACGCGCACAAGATCGTCACGGGCCGCAAGACCGGCTTCGAATTGCTGCGCCGCGCGGGCGGCCTCAGCGGGTTTCCGAGCCCGGCCGAGAGCGAATACGACCAGTTCACCGTGGGCCACGCCGGCACCGCGATCGCCACGGCCATCGGCATGGCCTTGGGCGAGCAGTTGAAAGCGGCCCGTCCTTCGTCGCTCGTGCGCGAAACACCGGGCGAGACACCCGCGACCGGCCGCACGACGCCGGACACGTCCGCGACGCCCCGGATCGTGGCGCTGGTCGGCGATGCGAGCATCGTCAACGGCGTCTCCTTCGAAGGGCTTAACAACCTCGGTTTGGTCAAGCGGCAGATGCTCATCGTACTCAACGACAACAGCATGGCCATCGACGCGACCGTGGGGGCGGTCGCCAAGTACTTCGCCCGGGTCCGGCTCAGCCACACGTACGAGGACCTGCGCCGCACGACCAAGAGTGTCCTCGAACACCTGCCCGGCATCGGACGCAGCGTGGACGAGGCCCTCGAGAGAATCAAGAAGAGCATCCGCATGGCTCTGCTGCCGAGCCAACTGTTCGAGAGCCTCAACATCCCGTACTTCGGTCCGGTGGACGGCCACGACATGGAGTCTCTGATCAAGATCTTCAGGTCGCTGGGCCAGATCGACCACCCGGTGCTGCTGCACGTCTACACGAAGAAGGGCAAGGGGTTCATTCCGGCCGATAAGGGCCCGGCCAAGTTCCACTCGACGGGGCCCTTCAAGATCAACGGCGACAACACGGTCGAATCCGCCGATGTGGACCACCGCCAACACTTCACCGATGCCTTCGGCGCAGCGTTGACGGCCTTGGCCGAGCGGGACGACCGGATCGTGGCCATTACCTCGGCCATGTGCGACGGCACCGGCCTGATGAAGTTCCGCGAGAAGTTCCCGGAGCGGTTCTACGACGTGGGGATCGCCGAGAGCGCGGCGGTGGATATCGCGGCGGGCCTGGCCAAGACCGGCCTGCGGCCCGTGGTCTGCATCTACTCGACCTTCCTGCAGCGCAGCTTCGACCAGATCGCCCAGGAGGTGGCGCTGCAGAGCCTGCCGGTGGTGTTCTGTGTGGACCGGGCCGGCATGGTCGGCGCCGACGGGGCGACCCATCACGGCCTCATGGACATCGGCTACCTGCGGATGCTGCCGGGCATGGTCCTGACCGCCCCGGCCGATGCGATCGAGATGCGACTGGCCCTGGAGTTCGCTCTGACGCACACGCAACCGGTCGTGATCCGGTACCCGAAAGACCTCGTCCCGCCGCCGGAGCGGATGCGTGCCGCCTGTGCCGCACCTTTCGAGCTGGGCCGCAGCGTCCTGGTACAGCGGGGCCGCAAGGCCTCTCTGGCCATCGTGTGTTATGGGACCGTGCTGGCCGAGGCCCTGGCCGCCGCCGACCTTCTGGGCGCCGAGAAGATCCCGGTGGACGTGATCCAGGCACGGTTCGCGGCGCCGATCGACGAGAAAATCATCCGCCTGCTGGCCCGGGGCAAGAAGCTGATTACGGTGGAAGACCACTATCTGTCCTGCGGGTTCGGATCGGCGGTGCTCGAGATGGCGGCGATCCGCGGCCACGATGCCGGTTTGGTCCGCGTACTCGGCGCGCCGCGCGGTTTCATCGGCCATGATTCCCGGGCCGCCCAGCTTATGGAGGCCGGGATAAATGCCGATGAGATAGCAAAAACGGCCCGGGAAATGCTGGTCGGTCGGTACATCAGGTCCAAATCGGTATGAGGAGACGCTCGTCGCTGCCACGGTTGGTCATCTTTGGCGATCCGCAGAAAGGGCCGGTCGCCGAGGCGATGCGGGAGTTCGCGCAGTTTCTTCAGGACAAGGCCCGGATCGTCGGCAGTTGCCATATCAGCGAGTGCCGGCTCGAGATCCTGCGCAAGAGCGATTTCGCGGTCGTGCTGGGCGGCGACGGCAGCATCATCTCCGCGGCCCGCTACCTCAGTGCCGCGCGGGTCCCGGTTATCGGCGTCAACTTCGGGCGGCTGGGATTTCTGGCGGAGTTCAGTGTCGCCGAGTTCAAGGACTCGTTCGAGGATATCGTCTCGGGGCGGGCCCGGGTCGAGCGACGGATGATGCTGAACTGCCGGGTGGGTCCGGCGGCCGGTCGCGGCCGCGAGCGGTTCTCCTCGAAAGCGGTCAACGACGTGTTCATCACGGCCGGACCGCCGTTCCGCGTGATCGAGATGCAGATCGCGGTCGACGGCGAGCGGTTGCCGAGTTGCGTCGGCGACGGCTTGATCGTCTCGACGCCCACCGGCTCGACCGCCTACAACCTGTCGGCCGGCGGTCCGATCCTGGCCGGGTCGATGGAGGCGATGGTCATTACGCCCATCTGCCCCCATTCGCTGGGCTTTCGCCCGATCGTGATCGACGCGGCCAGTGTCGTCGAGATCCGTTGCACGCGGAGCAATGAAGGCACCGCGGTCTCCGTGGACGGCCAGGTTTCCACCGGGCTGTCCGCCGGCGAGGTCGTGAGCGTCGCGCGGGTGCGCAGCAGCTTCCTGGTGGTCGAAAACCCCAGACGGACCCGCTGGGATACGCTGGTGACCAAGCTCGGCTGGGCCCGCAGGCCCAGGTACGCGACCGAATAGCCCGAGGTGCCTTCGAGCACGGGAGTGATGAACATGATATGGCGCACATTCCTCTGTGATAGACGGCGGATTCTGAATTCCGGATCTCGGAGGCGAGGCACCGCGGTAATCCGCAGTTGTCTGCCTCTGTTTTTGCTCGCGTTGCTCGGGTCCGTGTCGACGGTCTTGGCGTACAGCCATCCGTCGGCGGGTCCGGCCGGCCGGGGGACCCTGCCGCCCAGCAGCTACAGCAACACTCTCGTCAACACGCCTCACCCCATCGACGATGCGAGCAATCTCGCGGTTACCGGCAATCTCAGCGGAGGCAGGTCCTTCCGCGGCAATATCCCCTACGGCTCAACGACGAGCTTCGGCGGCCGGTTGGGCTCGACCTCGCTCGATCCATTCCTGCGCTATTCGGCGCAGCCGGAGGGTTCGAGCCTAGGGTCCGCCGCTTCCGGCTCCTTTTATTCACCGACGGGAACCGTCGCGCGAATTCCGCCGGGCCAAAGCAATGTCTTTGCCCCCGGAAGTCCGAGAATCGCTGCCGGCGTGATGCAGACTGCCCCGGAACCGCCGGCGGACCTGAGGTTTTTGTCTGAAACGCCCACATTCCCTGCCCCGACGGCCCGCCCCAATGCCGGGTACGGCCCCGACGTGCGAACGGCACAGGGGTCGGGGTATGTCGCGCCGGCGCGGACGTCCGACGAGATGCGGCGGATCATCGCCGGCGAGCCCGGCGGTGCCTCGATGGACCAACGGTCCTCCACGTCGAGTCGGCAGCTCATGACCGCCGAGCAATACCAGCAGCAATTGAACCAGTTCCAGCACGATCTCGACCGGGTCAGCACGAGCGCCTCCGCGTTCGAACAGGACCTCATGACCGGCCGGCCGCCAACTGTGCCGGCGCTGACGCCGCGGCCGCTGGAGGGCACGGCGCCCACGTATTCGGCCGAGACCGTGCGCCGGATCATCCAGCCGCAGCGTCCACCCGAGACGGCAAGTCCTCCGACGGGCGATGACCGGCCGACGACGGGCGCGGAAGTCGCGCCGCCCGCGGGTTCGGTCTCCTCCACGTGGCCGCCGTCCGCTCCGAATATGGCGGGATGGACGCAGGGGAGCGCTTCGCTCGATCAGGGCCTCTCTTCGACGCCCCGAGTGGTCTATGGCGATCCCGGTGTCCCCCGGGTGGGGCAGGGGGGGATCGATTCCGCGCCGTCCGATCTTGCCGTGGGATCGCCCTCCGGCTCTCCGAGCCGCATGCTGCCGAGTGCCGCCGGCGACCCGCGCTTCCGGCCCTATGGACAATCGACCGGCCTGGAGCTGTCGTCGTCCGAATTGGCCGCACAAAAACGCCGGATCGACACCGTTTTTGCCCCGCAGACCGACGGCCCTTTTGCGGACAGCGTCCGTTCCGGTCCTCCCGGATGGAGCCCGAGCCGCTCGGACCCGTTGACGGCGCAACCGCGCACGCCGCCCGCTCAGACGCCGGTCCCGTCCGGGATCGTCCCACCCGCGGCGCCGGAGGCCAGGACCAACGTCTCTTCCCGGGCCTCGACCAGCCCGGGGGGGCCGCCGTACCAGAATCCCCTTGCGCCCCGGCCGTCGGAGCCTGCCCCCCGCGCGGTCGAACAGGCGACGGGAAACGCGGTGCTGCCAACGCCGGTTCCCCAACCGCAGGAACCCGTTTTGCCGGGTTCCGGCGCCGTTGGGCCGGCCGGTGTGCCGGCGCGGCCGCCCACTCCCGCGCCGCCGGTTTCGACGCCGCCTGTGCCCGCCAAACCGGCAACCCTGGACGTCGTCTCCCAGGAGAAGTTCGACCATTACCTGACCGCGGCCCAGGCGCACTTGCAGCAGGGCCAGTACGCCCGGGCGGCCGAGTTCTTCGCGCTGGCCGCGGTGTACAGTCCCCGGGATGCCCGGCCGCAACTGGGCCGAAGCCATTCTCTGCTTGCCGCCGGCGAGTACCTCGGCAGCGCCGTGTGCCTGGCCAAGGCCATCGAGCTCGATCCTCGCACCACGCTCGCGAAATCGCCGCGTGCGAAAGCCGACCTGCTGGAAGCGGTCGGCGGGCCGGACCGGTTCATCGAGCGGATCATCGATCTCGAGCGACGCGCCCAAGGCAGCGAGGCTCCCGGACTGCAATTGCTCCTGGCCTACATCTATCAGCAGATGGATCGGCCCACAGAGGCGACCGCCGCGATCCGCCTCGCCAAGAAGGGCCTGCCTTCCGCCGCGGCTGTCGACCTGCTCCAAGCCGCCATCGGCACCGGCGCGGCGCCGTAGCACCGCCGTTTCACAAGTACCGCGACTATGGGTGATAGATTGCCACGCTCGGCGAGCCTCGCTCGCAATGACATAGGGTACCCAAGCATGTCATTGCGAGTCACGAAGCCGCTGCGCGGCGGGTAGGAGAAAGAAACCCACCGCATCCAGGGTGGGGTCCCCAAACGCGATTTATCGCGTTTGGGGGCCCGTGCCATGCCTACGCCTCGTAGGCATGTCTTTCGCCCCGGATGGGCATGTCTACGCAAAGCCGTAGACATGGCACCCAACGCCTCCAGTTTCTTAGGAGGAGCTTCAGCGACGAAGCAATCTCTACTCTATCGTCTCAGGACTTGCGAAATGCCGTAGTAGCATCGGCGTCCCGCCCATTTGGGTGGCATCGCCAAAGGCTCCGCCTTTGACGATGGCTCATGCCCTCGACAGCGGCTCGACCGCACGCGATAAGGCCATCGTCAAAGCCCGAGGCCTTGGCGATGCCACGCCTGTGGTTCCACCAGGCACAGATACGTGGAATAGCGAAGCTCCAAGCCTTGGCGGTGGCCTGCGGTGAAGGCGCGGGTTCGCAAACGCGGTCCATCGTGTCTGGATTGTACTCCTACGAATTC
>VGYL01000408.1 GCA_016872975.1 Planctomycetota bacterium | reverse complement strand
TGGTCATCTGCTTGGGTGTTGGTTGAAACCGCCTATCGGCTGTTCGGGTCGGCGAAGATCACTCTCTCGCTCACCACCTTGCCCTCGAAGACGATCTGGACCACCACCGCTTTCCTCAGGACGATCGTCGGCGAGCCGGATACCTTCTTGCGAGGAAGTTTCAGCCAACCACTCGCGTCGAGCTCTGCACATCCGGGACCTTCGCTTATGATGTACCAGCGCGGTCCGCCTGGCGTCTCACGCTTTTCCAGTACCGTTTCTGCAATCTTCGGAATTCCTGGGCGTGGCAGCGTCATGACTTCCCCTGTCGACAGATTCCTAAAACTCATCGAGAGAGTGGGAAGAACTACCCGGCCAGCGTTCTCCAACGTTTCGTTTTCCCTTATTTCGATCGGCCCAAATCGGTATTCCAAATTCTCCTGGTGTTCACGCCATTTCTTAGACGCTTCCGTGTACTTGTCTTTGCCGGGCCAGTCATGCGAAAACGAAAGACTCTTTTCGATTTCACCCAGAAGATGACACGCATAGGCATTTATTGCCACCTCCTCTGGCGGGCGCAGAGGAATCTTGTCCGTCGGCGCAGAAACAAGAGATCCGCCAACAAGACATATAGGCAAAACAGACGCAGCCAGAACGTACAGCACTGGCTGACGAGCGAAACCTGGCCTAATCACATTGCTTCTCGTTCCGGTCTTTCTTCGTGTTCTGTGGCTCATCGCGGTATTCTCCTGTTGATTCTTGTGATTCTGTGAATTTCCCAAGGACGTCTCATGGGACATTATTGCGTGTAACAAGCGCAAAAGCAATTCCTGGGCCCACATGTCCAGCAACCTGTTTTGGGATGAGGTAAACACTTGACGTTCCCTCGACGTTGGCAGTAGCAGCAACATCCACAATCTGCGCAGATGATTGTTTCGCACAGTTGCGGACCTGGACAGGGCCAGCCCTGACTGTTGCAGTAGGAGCCGCACGCGCAGGGACTGGCGTTGCAGCCGCCGAAATTGCAGTATACCCTCTGACAGGCCGGGGGGTTGCCCCGAGAGCAATACACAGGACAAGAGCAGCGGGGGCCACATTGACAGGGGCTGGACACGCCGCCACATGGTACAGGTTCTTCGGACATAGCGCACTGATAGCACAAGGTACAACTCGGTCCCGGCCATCCGAGGCAGTAGCACGAAGACCGAAGTCCCGAACAGGGAGTGTGAGGAGCAGTAGTGCACCACCCACACGGCCCGCCGCCAGGGCATATGCCGTTGCCTGCGCAGGCCTGGGTGCCACAAGACCCTCCGGAGCCGCCGCAATCCGACGATCCGCTCCAGGGACACCATGAGCAGTCTCCCCAGTATCCGCCACCACGACAGGTGCCTCCACAGTTATAACTGTTGCACGAGTGCGACCAACCGCCACAGGCTGGGCTGTAGATGGTGCAGTAGTAGCCACAGTAACAATCGTCCTCGGCGCAGCCACTGGCGAAACACCACAATACGCTGCATCCGGCACAGTAGGGGGCACCACAGTATCCACACGTGCAATGCCCCCCCTCCAGTTCCATCATCTGCTCGTCGGTCAAGATAAGAGGCGCAAGGGAGCGCATGTTTGCGCTGGGACCGGCAGGAACACAATCACCGGCTCCTCTACCGCAACTGGCAGGCTGCTGGTGCATACCACAACCTGTCGGCCTTGCCTGTGACCCATTCGGCTCGGCCACCGGATGAGCCTGCCCACAACCACAGGAAGGCCGTGAACTAGCAGGAGTGGGCGCTCCGACGCCTTTCAGTTGCATCATCTGCTCATCGCTGAGCACGATCGGTAAGACCGGCGGCGTGCCTACCGCCGTAGGCGAAGCAGCGGGATTGGCGTTGCCGCCGCAACAACCGGCTTGTTGCTGATCCATGCGCACGGCAGACAGGTTTGCTTGGGGCGCAGCGAGCCCCCCATTTGCCGTGTTGGGCGCATGGCGCCCACCGCACCCACAGGATTGCCCTCGCTCCGGCAAGGCGCCGGTTTCAATGCCCTTGCCCGCAACGATGGAGCGATCCACCTTTGCGCTGACAGCAGGGGAAGTCCTCCGCGCAGAAGGTGCGGCGGAGCAACATCCTCCTGTCGACGGGTTGGCCAGCCCGACACCACGTCCCTCATCGGACGAGGGCGGCCCGCCGCCGCAAGAGATCCGACAACCGCTGACTTGCGGCTGACTCATGCCACAACTCAGAGCTTTGGTCTCTGGCGGCGCCGATCCGCCACAGGACGCCGCGCTTGAACAACCGGCCCGTGTTTGTCCCTGTCCGCCAGACATCGCACCGCGGATCCCACAGTCGTCTGCTGGCCTGCTTGACCTCTGCTGATCCCCAGCACCTGTGAATAGATTCAGACCTCCTGACATAGCCCCTTTATGATGTGACAGGTTCGGGAGCCTGCACCGCCAGGCGGAGACGTAGATGGGTACCGGGGAACGGGACGGCCAAGTCGTCGAGTTGCTGGCACAACGCCCCGAGCGCCGCGGTGCGATGCGGGGACGACTGCGCGGCAATGGTCACGCGTAATTCTTGGTCCGTGACTTCCAGTCGGGCGGGCGATTGGAAGGCCGCGTGCAGCAGAGT
Source organism: Planctomycetota bacterium (assembly GCA_016872975.1). Lineage (GTDB taxonomy): Bacteria > Planctomycetota > Phycisphaerae > Sedimentisphaerales > Anaerobacaceae > PLanc-01. Next base: position 3,618 of record VGYL01000408.1, on the reverse strand, counting down.
GCGACCTTCCTCATCGGCCCGGGCGTAGTGGTCCTGGAGCATTCCCAGCAGTTGCGTCTCCACTTGGTAGGCAGCCATCTTGATCGTGTCTGCGATAAGCTTCTTCTCCGTCTTGAGCGTCTGACGATCGCGGGCGGGAACCCTCGGCAGGATCTTCTGACGCTGGCGCAGCAGCCGGTCGACGGTGGCCTCGGCCTTCTGGAGTTGTTCGCGGAGCCTGGCGTGCGCAATCTGGAACCCCCGCATCGTCGGTCGCACGGCCTCGTCGTTGGCGGCCGCTTCTTCTCCCAATTCGCTCCGTAGCCGCGCGACCTGGGTCCGGGCTTCCTGCACCCGCCGTGTGAGCCGGAGCCATTCGGGATTGCGGCGATCGGTCGTTTCCGCCACGTCCTGGGCCCCGTATTCGAGCAAAGCGTCCAAGGCAAACTCTTCGTCCATGTACTTGAAGTAGTTCTCCTGACACCAACGAAAGAAGATGCGGTGGGCCACCATCACCGCGGACAGGTCCTGGCGGTTGGTGAAGATCGCCGTCTGGCGTCCGTCCGCACGCCGCACGCGGACCTCCCGCATCCAGAGATAGCGCTTCGTCGTCTTCCGGGCCCGGGCCGGCTTTCGTTTCTGCCTCTTCCCGACGGGCAGGCCTCCGACGCGGACCCGGGGTCGGTCGCAGATCGTGTATTCGCGCCAGACGCCGTCGATCTGCTCGCGCTGGACGGCAAACCGCGTGGAAGCCAGTTTCTTCACCTTGCCCTTGCGATACGTGATCACGTCGAACCCTGCGGCGATCAGCCGCGCAAATAGCTTCGGGCTGAAGCCGCCTCGGTCAAAAACCGCCGTCATCCGCCGCGCGTCGCCCACCAGGCGTCGCACGTCGGCCAGGATCGGTTCGAGCACCTGCGTCAAGTGCGCGTTCACCTCGCTGGTCACCACCAACAGGGGTTCGCCGTCGGCCGTATGCACCCAGGTGTCGGTGGCCGCGGGCGTGACGACCTGTCGTTGGGCCTTTTTTGCCTCAAACAGCGGGAATTTCCCGTGGTATTCCCGCACGTGCCCATCCAGGTACAGAAACGCCACGCGCTCCTCGTCCGCGGCGATCCGCCGGCGGGCCATCTCCTCCATCAAGGCCTGGCCCTGCCCCAGCGCGGCCAAATCCGCGAACTTGCGACGCACCGTCTTGACTTCCGGCGCCCGGTCCAACCCCAGGAGCGCTCCCAGGTCCTCCGGGCGGTATTCCTTGAAATGCTCGGGCCGCTTGATCCGCAACAACGCCGCGAGGAACAATGTCACCACGATCGTCCGCAGACCATAGAACGACGGGGCCAGGGAGTGATAGACCTGGCCGAATGCCTCCAGCAACCCGTGACGGACCAACAGGGGCACGGCCAACAGCGCCCCGGCACGCGGCACACACGCCGCGTCGGCAAACAACGGCACCGCATCGTCCAACCGCCCCACGCGGGCCAAGAACCGATCGCCACTGCGGTCGCGGGGATCGTGGTCCAAGGTCAACGACGGCGTCACCGGCGGCGTGACCGAGACGGGCGCGTCGGCCTCGCCCCGTTCCGACGACAGCGGGGACCCGACGCCGGCGGGCGAAGTCGTGGGGGCGGGCACCGCGTCAGCGCTTGGCGGCACGGGGGTCGAGGCGGTCGGCAACGCGGTCTCCTCGATCCCCGGCAGCCGCGGTTCCGGCGCGGCCGGAGTCCGCGTCAATCCCAGCCGCTTCAAGGTGCGACGGATCGTGGCCTCGTCGACTCCCAACCGCGCGGCCATCTGGCGGTTGGACTGTCCCGCCCGAAACCACCGCCGCACAAAGCCCTCTTGGCTCTGGTCCAACTCGCGACCGCGTCCGGTACTCTTCTTGGACACCAAGCCGTCGATCCCGTGCTTGCCATACTCGCGCTCCCAGCGGGCCTGGGTCGACACGCCGTGACCGAACGCCTGGCAGATCTCCTCTTGTGTGGCCAGCCGTGACTGACGCAGCGCGACCGCCACCAGGCGCAGGTGCACCTCATCGGTCAACGCGACGCGATAGATCGGTTCGTGCCGGTGGAAGATGACCCGGTAGCCGTCGGCATCGACGAACCACACGGAGACATTGAGGCAGGTGCGACCGTCCGAAGTGGGTGTTTCCAGCGGCAGCAACGAGGAAGTGGAGGCGTGCTTATTCATACTATCAATACGAACGCCACCTCAAAAAGTTCAAAAAAACCATTCACGCATTACGCCGCATCATCCCTCCGAAAACCTGCGAAACCTCAGGGAAATGCGCGGCTATGTCAGGAGGTCTGAGATTACTCTGCTGCGCAGGCAGAGTCAAGTCGTTGCTTACCGCCGACAGGCCTGGAAGCGCCTTGTCGCCGGAAGACGCAATAGGGGTGGATAGTGATCCGCAACAACTGCTTTGCTGCTTGCCTGAGGGACGAGCAGGGCTCTCTTGTCTCGCCACCGGAGTAATCCCGTCGCAACTACAAGACGCCCGTTCGGCGGCAGCGGCCTTGGCCGCTGCGTTCGGGGGCTGTGGCACTGCGCAACAGGACGAAGTCGCCTGCTTGGGCTCCGCTACAGACAGCGCCTTTGCGGGCTTGGAGGAATCACTGGCGCACAGAAAGGGGGCGAGCCCGAGCAACGTGAGTACCAGACAACAGACTCCGGCGTTACGGCCGGGAGCCCTTTGAGTTACCTGATCGAAGATCTTCATCGCACACTCCTTCACCGCAATGGTTTGTCATAGCAAGAAGCATCCGCGGTCCTCCTCGTGGTCAGGCCGGTTTCTCCACGAGGAGAATGAACCCCTGCCACGTCCGTTGGAAATCGGCAAGTGGGATCCCCGTATCCCCGGTCTTTTCGTTGGTCAGGATGATTCCTCTTTCGTTGACCTCCTTGACCACCGCGAAATGGGCGCCCTGAACGAAGACGATTGCCGGCTTGGCGAGCTTCCGCAGATCCTCCAAGGTCAACTTCATCCCCGTGGCCTTCAGTCCCTTGGCTTTGGCCGCCTGAGCCAGACCATACATGCTGGTGATCCCTTGGGCGTCAGCACCGGCTAAGCCGGCGATTTCCGTTTCATCGAGGGCGATTCCCAGCAGTCGCCCCAAAGTGACGAGAGCGGCGGGACCGCAGCCGGAATTGCCTCCTGCGGCGCCGGCCTGCTTCTGTCTCGCCGCACGGAGTTCTTCGCCCTTCTTGCGGCTCTCGATCAGCGCGATCTGTTTTTGGGCGTAGCCCGCTTCTTTGCTGTCTGGGTACGTCTTGATGGTCTTCTCGTACTCCGTTCTCGCCTGCTCGAGGTCGCCTTTTCTGAGGTAGCACTGCGCGATCCAGTACTGTCCGTTCGAGGCCCACTTGCTGGTGGGGTAGTTCTCGGCGACCTTGGCATACTCTCTGATGGCGTCGTCATACCGGCCTCGGACGACGTAGGTCCAACCAATCGCGCCTTGGATATCCGCCGCCCGCTCCGGGTCGGCGCCAGGGCGATTGCGCGATACTGGGTAACTTGGCATAATTGGGCAATTACGCTTCCCGCCGCTTGCTGAGGGACAGCAAGGGTAGAGGGAATCGTGTGAGCCTGGGAGTACATGCCATGTTGCAGAAACCGTCCGCCAAGATTCAAGACCA
>VGYL01000407.1 GCA_016872975.1 Planctomycetota bacterium | reverse complement strand
GCTGCTGGAGCGGGGCAAACGGTTTACGGGCCAGCTTCTGATCAGGGGGGGAGGGGAGCCGGGGCGACCGGTGATCGTGGACGCCTTCGGCGAAGGGGCGTTGCCGATTTTGGATGGCAATGGGCTCAGCGACTACAAAGGGGTACTGCAGATTGAGGATTCCGGGCAGATCGAAGTCGGTAACCTGGAAATCACCAATGCCTTTGGGACGAAAACCAAGAGCCACGGCATTCTGGTTCAGGACAACAGCGGTGAGAAGCACAGCCACATCTACATCCGGAATTGCTACGTGCACCACATTACCAGCGACGACACCAATTGCTCCGCCGAGTCTGGCGACAAGAACCTGGGCGGCATCCGCCTGGCCGCTAAGAACGGAACGCTGTGGGATGACGTCCTGGTCGAAAACAACCGGATCGAGTATGCCGGTCGCAGCGGAATCACAACGTCCAGTTGGAACAAACCGCCGCCACCCGGCAGTAAGGAAAAATACAACCTGGATGATACCTCGGATTGCATCACCAACCTGCGCATCCGAAAGAACCGGATCGCTTACGCCTCAGGAGACGGCATCAAGATGTGCGGAACCTATAAGGGGCTTTGTGAATACAACGTGGCGCATCACTGTGGGTATAGAGATAATGCCAAGCCCACGGAGGTATCGGCGGGGATCTGGGGCGGATTTAAAAACATTGATTGCGTATTCCAGTACAACGAAGCCTACGCGCATTTTCCGAACGGCGATGCAGCAGGCTTCGACGTGGACGGCTGGTCGAAGAGAACAATCATCCAGTACAACTACAGCCACGACAACAGCGGCGGCTTCATTCTGAGTTGGCATAAGCACCCGGATTGTATCGTGCGCCATAATGTAAGCGTCAACGAAAAGCCGTTTGGGAGCAAAAATAACAATCAAGGCATCGTTTTTGAAAACAACACCTTCTATCTTGGTGACGGCCTGAAAGGAACCTACGCGGTTTGGGGGGAGACGATGCGAAGCAACCTTCTCGTGGCCACTCAAGGCAGTTTCTCTACAAACAAGGCCAAAGTCGTGAGCGTGGGCGACTACTACTATACTCCCAAGGGAAAGAATCCCTCCGGGACGGGCAAGGAGGCGAAGGAACCGGGCTTCGTCAATCCCTGCGGCGCAACATCACCCATCGGACTGGCCAACCTCGGCGGGTTCAAGCTCAGGGCGGATTCCCCCTGTCCCAAGGTTGGTGCTGATATTGATCATATCCTGAAGCACGCCGATCCGGATAGGCAGCGATGAACGCAGCAGTGACTCCCTATGCGTGGGATGTTGATTGCGCGTGCGGTGTTTGACGCAGAACGCTCTCTGTCGTTTTGCACATTTCGGCAGCGGAGAAGACGAAATAGAAAGGCGAATGGAAATGACCATGGATCACTTGGTAACACGATCCGCCGGCTTACCGGCGTGTCTGGCGCTGGTCAGTCTGGTGTCGTTCGCGGGCATCGTTCACGCGGAGGACTACCGCATCTCCACTCAGGAGCAGTACCTTCAGGCGTCCAGCCGGACCTATGGTCCGGGAGACCGTGTGCTGCTGGAGCGGGGCAAACGGTTTACGGGCCAGTTTCTGATCAGGGGGGGAGGGGAGCCGGGGCGACCGGTGATCGTGGACGCCTTCGGCGAAGGGGCGTTGCCGATTTTGGATGGCAATGGGCTTAGCGACAACAAAGGGGTGCTGCAGATTGACGATACCGACCAGATCGAAGTCGGCAACCTGGAAATCACCAACGCTTTTGGCACGAAAACCAAGAGTTACGGCATTCTGGTCCAGGATAACAGCGGCGAGAAGCACAGTCACATTTACATCCGGGACTGCTACGTACACCACATCACCAGCGACGACAGCAATTGTACGGCAGGGTCTGGCGACAAGAACCTGGGCGGCATCCATCTGACGACTGGGAACGGAACGTTGTGGGACGACATCCTGGTCGAAAACAACCGGATCGAGTATGCCGGTCGCAGCGGAATCACAACGGGCGGGTGGTCAAAACCCAATCCGCCGCCACCGGGGAAGAAGCCCGGGAAAGGGGGTCACAACCTGGATGACCCCTCGGATTGCATCACTAACCTCCGTATTCGGAAGAACCGTATCTCTTACGCATCGGGAGACGGCATCATCATGCGCATGGCCTACAAGGGGCTTGTCGAATACAACGTGGTGCATCACTGCGGCTACCCCTCGAATGCCAAGCCTACGGATGTGTCGGCATCCATCTGGGGTGCCAACAAGAACATTGATTGCGTCTTTCAGTACAATGAGGCTTATGCGCATTTCCGGAATGCCGATGCGGGCGGATTCGACGTGGATATGTGGTCGAAAGGCACCATCATGCAGTACAACTACAGTCATGACAATGCCGGCGGATTCATCTTGAGCTGGGGCCCGAATATGGGGTGTGTCATCCGCCATAATGTGAGCGTCAACGAGAAGCCCTTTGGCAGCTTTAGTAGTACTGCAGGCCTCGCCTTCGAGAACAACACCTTCTACCTCGGCGATGGCATGAAAGGAACGTATCGTGTGTGGGGTGCGGTGATGCGAAGCAACCTGCTCGTGGCCGTCCAAGGCAGTTTCTCTACAAACAAATCTGCAGTCGTGAGCGTGGGCGACTACTACTATACCCCCAAGGGAAAGAACCCGTCCGGAACCGGCGCGGAAGCGAAGGATCCCGGCTTCGTCAATCCGTGCGGCGCAACATCGCCCATCGGACTGGCCAACCTTGGCGGATTCAAGCTAAGGGCGGATTCTCCCTGTCCCAAGGTTGGTGCTGACATTGATCATATCCTGAAGCACGCCGATCCGGACAAGCAGTGATAGCGTGGAGTTTACTACTCACCACGGAGACACAGAGGGCACAGAAATGATCTGCTCTCTGTGTACTCCGTGTCTCTGTGGTGAACCTGAGTAGTTACGTTCAGGAATGCTATGAAAGCCATCATGTTAATGTTCGATTCGCTGAATCGTCACATGCTGCCGCCGTACGGTTGCGACTGGGTCCATGCGCCCAACTTCAAGCGGCTCGCGGAAAGAACCGTCACGTTTGACAGCTCGTTTGTCGGCAGCATGCCATGCATGCCGGCGCGGCGCGAGCTGCATACCGGCCGCTATAACTTCCTGCACCGGAGCTGGGGCCCCATCGAGCCGTTTGACGATTCCATGCCTGAAATCCTCAAGCAAAACGGCATCTGGAGCCATCTCGTCAGTGACCACTACCACTACTGGGAAGAAGGCGGATGCAACTACCATACCCGATACAAGACCTGGGACATCTCTCGTGGTCAGGAAGGCGATCCCTGGAAAGCCGACCTGGACACGTCCATCTTCAATCACAATCCGCACAAGCGGGGTGACTGGTGTTACCAGGACTCCATCAACCGGCATCACATGCAAGCCGAGGAGCTGTTCCCGCAGGCGAAAACAGTCGCCATGGGTGTCGAGTTCATGCGCCGGAATGCCGGGCATGATCAATGGTTCCTCCAGATCGAAACGTTTGATCCGCACGAGCCCTATTTTGTCCCTGAGCGCTTCAAGAAGCTTTACGACTACGACTTCACCCAGTTCCAGAACGACTGGCCCGACTATTCGCCAGCCCGGGATGAACGCCTGTCCAAACATTACCAGATGATCAATGCCGCGCTCATCTCCATGTGCGATCACTATCTCGGTCTCGTGCTGGACGAAATGGACCACCTCGATCTCTGGAAAGATACGCTGCTCATCGTCAATACCGACCACGGCTTCCTGCTTGGCGAACATGACTGGTGGGGCAAGTGCCGGATGCCGTTCTACAACGAAATCGCCAACACGCCGCTCTTCATCTGGGACCCCCGCTCGAAGATCCGGGGCGAGCGCCGTAAGAGCCTGGTTCAAACGATTGATCTGCCGGCGACGATCCTCGACTATTTCGGTCTGCCTCTGCCGAAAGACATGCAGGGGAAACCGCTTCGCGATACCATCGCCATCGACACGCCTGTTCGCGAGGCCGGACTCTTTGGGCTTCACGGCGCGCAAGTGAACTGCACAGATGGCCGTTACGTCTATATGCGCGGCCCTGCCAACCCCGACAATTCCCCGCTCTATAACTACACGCTCATGCCCACGCATATGCGCAGGACCTTCTCTGTAGAGGAACTCCATCGTCTGGAAGGTCTCCAGTCGCCATCTTCGTTCACCAAAGGGTGCCAGACCATGAAGATTAAAAGCGGCAAAGCCTGGGTGGAAGAGGGTGAGTTGAAGACCCTGCTGTTCGACACGCTGACAGATCCGGGCCAGAAGACGCCCCTGCATGATGGGTCTATCGAGGAAACGATGACCCGACTGCTTGTCCAGTGTATGAAAGAGAACGACGCGCCGCCGGAACAGTTCATACGCCTCGGACTGGATCCCGCGCCACAATGAGGAGTCACATGCCACAATCACAGCCCAACATTCTGTTCATCACTTCGGATCAGCATCGTGGGGACACCCTCGGGTGCGCGGGGCACCCGTGCGTCAGAACCCCGCATCTGGACCGGCTGGCCTATGAGGGCGTGCGCTTCGAAAATGCGTACTCGGATTGCCCCGTCTGCATCCCCGCTCGGACGACGATGATCACAGGCGTGAAGTCGTCAACCTATGGCTGTCCAGAATACGCAGAACGGTTTCGGATTCAGCGCGCCCCGGAAGCCTTCCTCGGTAGCCTGATGACGCAAGCGGGTTATCAGACCGCACTGGTCGGCAAGCGGCACTGGCACACGGACACCTCGTTCAAGGCCGGCTTCGAAACCGTCATTCCCATCGAACGCTGCAAACGTGAGCAGCAACTGCACGTCCGACGCGACGGCTATGTCTTTGGCATCGGCGCCAACGAGCTGCATCCGACGCTCTCGCCGATACCGCCCGAATTGTACGGCACCGACTGGATCGTTGACCACTGCATCGAGTACGTGCGCGAACGCGAAAGAAACCGCCCGTTCTTCCTCTGGAGTTCGTTCATAGACCCGCATCCGCCGTTCGCCATCCACGAACCCTTCTACAGCATGTACGACAACAGCCCGATTCCCGAGCCCGCCATAGGCACATGGGAGGACGCCGAGACGTGTCCTGTCGCGCAGTTCACCCATCGGACAGCCTACAACAGCAAACCCATGGGATGGGACGAACTGCGCAAGGCACGCGGCGTATATTACGGCATGATCACCAACATGGACCATCAACTCGGGCGGCTATTCGGCTATCTCCAGTTGCACGGTCTCTGGGACGACCTGTGGGTGATCTATGCCAGTGACCATGGTGAACACCTGGGCGATCATTACGACATCGCCAAATCCAGTTTCTACAACTCGGCCGCGCGACTGCCCTTCCTCATCCGGCCTCCCCGCGCCTTGCAGCAGGCCAATGCGGGAGTCGTATCCGATGCGCTGATCGAACTGGCCGACCTGCTGCCCACGTTTTGCCGCCTGACCGGCATCGCGGCGCCGGAGGATGTCGAAGGCAAGGATCTTGTGCCGTTGGTCATGGGCGAGCAACGCGCGGTCCGGGATCGGCTCTACGGCGCCATCGACGCCCAGCACATGGTCCACGATGGCCGACACAAGTACATCTACTTCGTCAGGGACGGACGCGAACAGTTATTCGATCATGTGGCGGACCCCAACGACCTGGACGACATTGCCCCTGCCATGCCGGAGAAGGTCAGGGAAATGCGGCAGCGCCTGCTGGAAAGGCTGCACGCCATCAACAGTCCGGATCTGGGAAACGGAACACTCCGCAACAAAGGCGAGCGCGTCAAGGATGCGCAAGCCGTGCGCCGCAGGAACAGCCTGGGCTGGGTCTGCGCAGGAAGATCACTGGAATGGGGCGGAGGGGTGTAACAACGCGGGGAGGACAGGTCGGTTCTATGCAGTCACGGTCCCGAAGTTGCGCGCGTTCCCGTATGCCTGGCAGACCGGCCGGGCCATGCCGGATCAACTCCATACAAGCCGTGTCGGCATCCGTCGGGCTTTACGAGAAACTGGAGCTACGGATTGATCTCGATGCCGATTTTCGGAACCCCTTCGATCCGGAAGAGATTGACCTGCGGGCGGTGTTCACGGCTCCCTCGGGAAAGAAATGGAGAATCTGGGGCTTCTACAACCCGTCGAGTTGGGCTGCCCTGTGGATGGTTCGTTTCGCGCCGACGGAGACGGGCACGTGGCGATACGTCGTCGCGGTCACCACATCGGCGGGCACGACAAAAAGCGCC
>VGYL01000406.1 GCA_016872975.1 Planctomycetota bacterium | reverse complement strand
CAGAAATCGACAGGCACGTCTGTCCCACTGGAAAACCACCCTGCGACGACTCAAGAAGCTGGGAATCGATATTTGCAGACTCAAGTCTTGTATACCGCGTGAGCTCTGAGCAAGTCGCGCTGTCGTAGTAGTCACGAGTCAAACGTGCTGATTTGTCATGGGATCACCAGCCACCACGAAGAAGAAGCTCCAGCTTCGCGCAGCATTCTGAGCCCAACGGTGTAGAGAAGGATAGAGAGCAGCTCATGAGCTTTGGTCTCTCCAGTACGAACCTACAAGTAAAGCGGTCTTGAAGTGAAAGGGGAAGAAGATGAAAGCATCCAGAAACAAATCGATTCTCGGTCTTGCTGCCTGGCTCGTACTTGCGTCCGTTCTGTATCCATCGTCGAGTGAGGCCTGCGAGCCCATCGTCTCGGGGCAAACCAAATACACCAAGATAGAATTCGGCGGTGAAGCTCACTGCTACTGGTTCTGGGCCGAGGCCGGCCAGGGCGTCGTGATCGGGATGGGTGACAATTCCAAGGGGGGCGTTCTGGAGCCCAGGATCCAGCTCTATGATCCGCGTGGGGTACGGATACGCGACTCGTGGCATCATTCCCAGGCCACGATAGAAAACTGCCAACTGGCGGTAACAGGCATTTACACAATGGTCGCGTCTGACGCCGGTGGAGACGTCGATACCGGCGAGTACGCACTGTCCTTGGTGGTTGCACCGGGTGACACGACTTCCCTTTGCGAGTGGATAGTCTCAGGCGAGACCAAGTCCGCCACAATACTATTTGGCGGCGAGATACACGGCTATTCGTTCTGGGCCGAGGCCGGCCAGGGCGTCGTGATCGAGTCAGGTGACAATTCCGAGGGGGGCATTCTGGAGCCCAGGATCCAGCTCTATGATCCGCGTGGGGTGCGGATAAAGGACTCATGGGATTATTCGCAGGCCACGATAGATAATTGCCCCCTGACGAAGACAGGCATCTACACGATCGTCGCGTCCGATGCGGATGAGTATCGTGAGGTTGCCCCAGATACCGGTAATTACGGGGTCTCTTTGGTTGTTACTGGCGGCACCACGACGTGCCTTCAAGATCGGGACGGCGGAGATATGACCGCGGGCCGGGCCGTAAATGGCACGGTCGCACCGGGTGGGGATCTGGAGGCATACACTTTCTATGGAGAAGTAGGCCAAGGGATCGACGTCCAGGTAACCGACCGCTCCGCCTTGGGGCATCTGGAACCAAGAGTCCGGCTCTGTGATCCCAACGGGCGTCAGGTTGCTGACTCATGGGATTACGCGCGGGCCTCAATCACAGACTACCAACTGAAAATGAGCGGCTTCTACACGATTGTCGTCTCCGACAAGGTCGAGTATCGCGAAGTGTCCACCGATACCGGCGAGTACGGGATTTCGGTTGCGGTGATGCCGCCGAAGGACCCTCACGGCCTCTATCCCTATGGCCCGCGGCCTGGGGATGGGGAATCGATCAGCTTCTGCGATCCGAACTACCAGGTTGGCGACGTTCTGGTCGAGAACAAGAAATTGCCGAGCGGGAGCGTGGTCAAACGCGTCAGCGGCGCGTATCTGCTGAGCTGGTGGTCCGTCGTCGGGGCCACGGGTTACGACGTGTACTTTGCCGCCAGTCCCTGCCTGCCGCTGGAGAAGATCGCGGAGAACATTCCAGACGCATGGACGCCGATGCCGGCGGTGGAGGGCGGACAGGTCTGCCACTGGCGAGTGGTCGCCCACACTCCAAGCGGGGATATCAAGGGGCCTACCTGGTGGTTTGCCGCGAAGGCGTGTCCCTTCAGCCTGACGATCTCCACCGTCGGTCGAGGGTCAATTGTCGATCCGAACGCGGGGGTCCATAGCTACCCCCAGGGCCAAGTCGTCTCCGTCACAGCCAAAGCGGATCCGGAGTTCGAGTTCGTCCGGTGGGAAGGCTCGGCCGTGGACGCGAACAAGGCCGTGCGCGAGTACCAGGACGCGGCGGGTTCCAAGGTCTGGGTGACCGTGGATGGCGCCTACACCCTCAAAGCCGTATTCGAAGAGGTGATCTGCGACTTCCCGCTCGACGACGATCCCGGCTGGACCCGCCAGGGCCAGTGGGAGTTTGGCAAGCCCACGGGACAGGGTGGCGAGGAACATGGCAACCCCGACCCTACCGGGGGATACACGGGGCAGAACGTGTTCGGGGTCCATCTCAACGGTGACTACGATACGACGGTGGGTGGACCCTACTGGCTCGTGGGCGGCCCGTTTGACCTGAGCGGCTATCAGGACGTCCAGCTCCGGTTCTGGCGGTGGCTGAATACCGACTGCGCCGATTACGTCAAGAGCTCCCTGGAAGTGTCGCGGGATCGGAAGACCTGGAATCCGGTGTGGCAGAATCCGCAGGACGCGGAGGTGGCGGACGCGGCGTGGACCTTGGTGGAAGAGGAGATCGGCTCCTGGGCCGATGGGCAGCCGAACGTGTATGTCCGCTGGAGTTACCAGATCGTCAAAGAGCGAGCCTACCCGTACAGCGGCTGGAATCTGGACGATATTCAGTTGATTGGACGGAGCCGAAAGTAACCTCCCCAACGCGAACCGTCGCGTTTGGAAGCCCTTGCTCCCCGGCGGAGCCCGATTCTCCGCAACCACAGAGCTTGTAGGGTGTGCGGTGCACACCGTCTTCCTGCCTTCCATGGAAACGGTGTGCACAGCACACCCTACGGAGCTACGGGGCTGCATCTGCTGTGGATACACGGTCTGATCGCCAAGGTCCCTCGGAGCCGTCGCTGGCGAGTGACCGGTGGGGGCCGACGGCTCATGTCCAGTACGCTCGCCTTGCGTCAGGTGGACATTCCCGCCCAACTGGCGGCGATCCCGGAGGAACTCAGGAGCTTGCGTGAGAAGCGTTACAGATTTCCTGCATGTCATTGCGCGCGATCCGCCGGACGACTTGGCATTCGGCACAAATCGTGCGAGGAGGGGTTTTACCTTTGGCTGGGTTCGGGTTATAATGGGTGGTTTGTGTTGTCTGGGGAAAGAGCAGATGCACAAGCGTGAAGGCGAATCGTATAGCGTTTGAGGAAAACGAGTGGTTGGGTGTGGAGCGCACACCAAGGAAAGCAGAAAGACAAGGGCGCGACGCCCTCGCCACGGAATGGTGTGCGAGGCACACCGTACAGGGAATATGGTCGACCATACGGAAAAAGTCATCAGGATCACCGGCGCCGCCGAGCATAACCTGAAGAACATCAATCTGGACATCCCGCGCGACAAGCTCGTCGTCATCACCGGCATCAGCGGCTCGGGCAAGAGCTCGCTGGCGTTCGACACGATCTACGCGGAGGGCCGGCGCAAGTACGTCGAGTCGCTCAGTGCCTACGCCCGGCAATTTCTGGAGCAGATGCAAAAGCCGGCGGTCTCCGACATCTCGGGTCTGCCGCCGACGATCGCTATCGAGCAGCGCAGCGCCAGCAGCAACCCGCGCTCGACCGTGGCCACGACGACGGAGATCTACGACTACTTCCGGCTGCTCTTCGCCCGGGTGGGCCAGCCGCACTGCTGGGTCTGCGGCCGGGAGATCACCAGCCAGCACTCCTCGCAGATCGTCGAATCGATTCTTACGCGGCCGGCAGAGACCAAAGTCCAGATCTGTGCTCCCCTGGTCCGGGGCAAGAAAGGCGAGCACAAGGATATCCTCGCCCATATCCAGCGGGAGGGCTTCGTCCGCGCCCGTGTGGACGGGAGCATCTACGATATCCGCAACGTCCCGAACCTGAACAAGAACCAGAAGCACGATATCGCCGCGGTCGTGGATCGGCTGGTCCTCCGCGAGGGCATCAACATCCGCCTGGCGGACTCCGTGGAGACCGCGCTCAAGCTGGCAGAGGGCATCCTGATCGTGCTGATCCAGGAACCTGCCGGGGAGAAGGCCGAAGAGCACGAAAGCAAAAGAGACCGTGTCGAAGGCGGCCCGCCTTCGAACCGAGGGCAGGATGCCCTCGCCACGCGCGGGCGAGACGCCCACGACACGTGGGAGGAGGTCATCTACAGCGAGAAGTTCGCCTGCCCGGAGCATCCGGAGGCGAGCTTGGAGGAGCTCTCGCCGCGGTTGTTCAGCTTCAACAGCCCGTACGGGGCCTGCAAAAGCTGCGACGGGCTGGGCACCATCCTGGAGTTCGATCCCGACCTGATCGTACCGGATAAGAGCCTCTCGCTCGAAAACGGGGCCGTCGACGCCTGGCGCCGCAGCGGCAAGCGGATGAACATCTACTACAACCGGCTCGTCAAGCGGTTCTGCCGGGATGCGGGGATCAGCAAGTCGGCCCCGTACGAGGAGATCCCCAAGGACATCCAACGGATCCTCATGTACGGCACGACCGACGCGGACGAGGAGGAATACGGCATGTGGTTCGAGGGCGTCATCCCGAACCTCGACCGGCGCTGGAAGAACACCACCAGCGAGTACGTCAAGGCCCGGCTGCACGGCTATCTCTCCGAGCAGCCCTGCCAGGAGTGCAAAGGCGCGCGGCTGCGGCCGGAGTCGATCGCGGTCACCGTGGGCGGCAAGAACATCCAGGACCTGAGCCAAATGAGCATCGAGCAGGCCCAGAAGTTCTTCGGCAAGCTCGACCTCAATCCGGAGCAGACCACCATCGCGGCCCAGATCCTCAAGGAGATCCGGGCGCGCCTCCAGTTCATGCTCGACGTCGGGTTGGGCTATCTGACGCTCGACCGCATCAGCAGCACCCTGGCCGGCGGCGAGGCCCAGCGTATCCGCCTGGCCACCCAGGTCGGTAGCGGTCTGGTCGGGGTCTGCTACGTCCTCGACGAGCCGACCATCGGCCTGCACAAGCGCGACAACGACCGGCTGCTGGGCATCCTCCTGAAGCTCAGCCAGATCGGCAACACCGTGATCGTCGTCGAGCACGATGAGGACATCATGCGGGCCGCCGACCACATCATCGACATCGGCCCCGCGGCCGGCACGCACGGCGGTGAGCTCATTGCCCAAGGCACGCTCGAAGACATCATCAAGTGCGAAAAGTCGCTCACCGGCGAGTACCTCAGCGGCAAAAAGAGCATTCTGATCCCCGCCAAGCGGCGCCCGTACAACCTCAAGAAGTGCCTCGAGGTCAAGGGGGCCGCCGAGCACAACCTCAAGGGGATCGACGTCAAGTTCCCGCTCGGGGTCTTCATCTGCGTGACCGGCGTCTCCGGCTCCGGTAAGAGCACGCTGGTCAACCACATCCTGCTGCGGGCCCTGAAACGCCACCTGTACCAGTCCCGCGAGAAGCCCGGCCAACACAAGAACGTCCTGGGCATCTCGCAGGTCGACAAGGTGATCGAGATCGACCAGTCGCCCATCGGCAAGACGCCGCGGAGCAACCCAGCGACCTATACCGGGGCGTTCGACCTGATCCGCAAGCTCTTCTCGATGACCCGGGAGGCCAAGATCCGCGGCTACACCGCCGGCCGGTTCAGCTTCAACGTCAAAGGCGGGCGCTGCGAAGCCTGCGGCGGCCAGGGCACCAAGAAGATCGAAATGCACTTCCTGCCCGACGTGTACGTCACCTGCCAAAGCTGCAAAGGCACCCGCTACAACCCGGAGACCCTCCAGATCACGTACAAGGGCAAGAACATCGCCGATGTCCTGGAGATGCGGATCGAGGACGCGGTGGACTTCTTCGCCAATTTCCCGACCATCGTCCGCGTGCTCAAGACACTGACCGACGTGGGCCTGGGCTACGTGCAGCTCGGCCAGTCCTCGACCACCCTCTCCGGCGGCGAGGCCCAGCGCGTCAAGCTCTCGGCGGAACTGGGCAAGGCCTCGACCGGCCACACGCTCTATCTGCTCGACGAGCCCACCACCGGCCTGCACTTCGCGGACATTCACAACCTCCTGAGCGTCCTGCAGCGGCTCTGCGACATGGGAAATACCGTCGTCGTCATCGAGCACAACCTTGATGTCATCAAGACGGCCGATTATATAATAGACCTCGGCCCCGAAGGCGGCGACGCCGGCGGCACCATCGTGGCCACCGGAGCCCCGGAAGAGGTTGTGAATAACCCGAAGAGCTATACGGGCAAGTACCTGAAAGAGAAGCTGTAGGATGGTTGATGGTTGATGGTTGATTGATGAGCACAGCTTCGGCTCTGCCTTTGAAATCAAGAATCAACCATCAAACATCATAAATCAGGAGTTTCAGTGGCACAGGCAACCACCCAGCCCCAACCGTGGGAGTTTCAGCTTGGCAGTATCGAGGACCTCCGGCGCCTGA
>VGYL01000405.1 GCA_016872975.1 Planctomycetota bacterium | reverse complement strand
TGATGCGGGTAAAGGGATGCATGGTGGACTGATACCGGCCCCAGTCGGTATCCGGGGGCCGACTCAGCGCGCCGGGGACGTTGCGGATCAGGTTGATGCCCAAATCCATTTTCAGGAAAGAGAAACCCGCCTTCACCCGCTCCCGGAGCTTCTGGGCAAACCCGGCCTTGTCCGTCACCGAGGGCGTGTCGGCATACAGGCGGATACGGCTGCGGTACTTGCCGCCCAGCAGCCGGTAGACGGGAACGCCGTAGGCTTTGCCCGTCAGGTCCCACAAGGCCATTTCGACGCCGGAAACGCCGCCACCCTGCCGGCCGTGGTGGCCGAACTGCCGGATCTGCTTGAAGATCCGCTCCACGTCGCAGGGATTTTCGCCGAGGAGTCTGCTCTTGAGCATCAGGGCATACCGCTTGCTGCCGCCGTCACGGACCTCGCCGTAGCCCGAGATCCCCTGGTTGGTGTCGATGCGAAGCAAAGGCACCCGCATGGGAGCCCCGGTGATGACCGCCACCCGCAGATCGGTGATCCGCAACTGCGACGGTTGCGAGGCCCGGCTGACGCCCTGGGTCGCATAAGCGATCTGATCCTCAAGCGAAGCTCCCAGAACACCCGCCAGGCTCAGACCCCCGAGACCCTGGAGCAAAGAACGACGGGAACACGATGGCGAGCGATCATTCGGGAGGTTTGTTTCTTCTGCACACGTACCGAGTAGCTGCTTCTTCATGATTTCCTTCCTTCAATGGTGCGTAGTCCCCGTCGCGAAATTCCAAGCACCAAATTCCAAACAAATTCAAAATCCAAAATTTCAATGACCGAAACGCCCATGCCCGGCTCTGCCCGTTTTGGATTTTGAGTTTCGGTCATTGAGATTTGTTTGGGATTTGGGATTTGGAATTTGGTGCTTCCGCCCCTGGAGGGTCACCAAGTTCTCTTTTCGAGAATCTCTTTGATTGCTTCCTTCGGCACCGGCAGATCGTTCATGTTCTGCTCGAGCCACAGGAAGAAATCCTTGCGGATTTCCTCGGACCAGCGGCCGTCGATCTGGCCGGGGGTGTACTTGCCCTCCTTGAGGCGCTGGTGGCCGAAGCGGTCCCGCAGCATGACGGCCTCGGCATTGCGGACCACCTTCTCCGCCAGGTGGGCCGGGATGAAGATGACACCGCCGCGTTTGGCCAGCACCACGTCGCCGGGCAGGCAGATCGCCCGCCCGATCCGGATCGGGACATTGATCCCCGTCAGCATGACCTCCTGAATGAAGGACGGGTCCCAGCCGCGCACGAAGGCGTTGAACCCGTCGATCTCCGCGAGTCCCTCGACGTCCCGGACACTGCCGTCGAAGACCACGCCGTTGCCGGACTTGGCGAAGATCGAGTTGCCGAGATTGTCGCCAATGAGGGTGCCGTCCACGATCTTGCCCATGCCGTCGGCGACGTAGACATCGCCCTTTTGCAGCATGTCGATGGGCCAGGAGTTCGAGGCCCCGACCCGGCCCTCGGCCTTGCCCGTGTCGTCGATCATCTTCTTCACATCCGGCCGGGTCGGCATGTACTGGGCCGTCAGCGCCCGCCCGACGACGGGCACATCCTGATGGATCATCTGCCAGCCGCCCTCGAACTGGTTGCGATAGCCCTCGTTCCGCAGGATGGACCAGGCCTCCTCGATGGAGACATTTCTCATGCGCCGCAGAATGTCGTCGGGGACCTTGGGCCGGCCGTCGGTCAGCCGCTCGCCGGTCCACGCGGACGTGCAGGTCTGTACCCGATCGACCGCCGCCACGCTCATTCTGGGCGTCGTGGACGCCCCTCCGAGCACCAAGGTGGACAACAACACCATCAGGAGAGCCACCCGGACGAGTCTCCTCCGGCCGGTCTTCGACACACAGGGTTGCACACTCATCTTTACTCCTTTCACCGAAACGCGGTTCGTCGCAGGGGACACGCAGCGACGGCGTGGGGCCTCCACTTGTCGCCCTTGCCCCTGTTCTGCTCTGGGCCTGTCACGGGCCGGCCCGCATTGTACCCGCCGGGCCGGCCTCTGGGGAGTCCCCCGTGCAGAAAAGACAAGAAGCACACTATGACGCGTGCCGATCCGGTCCGTCCCTCTGATGAAAGAAGTGTACGACGAGCGGAAGCACCAAATCCGCGGGGCGCGGAAATTCCAAATTCCAAGCACCAAATCCGAAACAAATCCCAAAACGGAAGAAGATCCCAAGTTCAAAACGGCTCCGCCGTGCGGCACCAGCGTTTTGAGCCTTGGAATTTTGGATTTGTTTGGGATTTGGAATTTGGTGCTTCCGCCCTTGGCGGTGCTTGGGACCTGGTGCTCTCGGCCGCCTGCCGGCCCCTGGTGAGGCTCACGCCCGCCAGTGTTCTTTGAGCAGGCCGTCCGTGCCGTAGAGGGGATCGGATTCCGGGTCGGGAACGCTGACGATGTTCTTGTCGGCCTCGGGCCGTTCCTCATGCCTGCCATGGCACATATCATACCCCTCCTGCCCGCGCGGATACGCGCCCACGACCACGAAATCGCTGCCGGCCCCCAGGTTCTTGTGCGCCACGCCGGCCGGGATCACGACGACATCGCCCGCCGCGAGAGTCAGGGTGATCCCGTGTTCGCCGCCGAAGCGAACCTCCGCCCGCCCGCCGCAGACCGCCAGAACCTCGTGGGCATTGCTATGGTAATGGTGATAGTCGAAGATGCTGTCGATCCATGATCCGCCCCACCCGTGTTCCGCCAGGAGCGCCTGGACCTGCGTGGTCACATCGGGCACCTCGGGATTGAGCGCCCTCTTGTACACAAGCAACGGCAGCCTCCGGTTATTCGGAAATACCCCGTTGTCGGTCAGGATGAACGCCTCAACCTGGGGCAGGTGCAGAAGCTCCTGCGTCGTCGGGCCACTGGTTCTGCTGGTTTCCTGCGCATCCATACGTATCGCTCCTGCATCGTACCGCCGCAGATTGGCTGATAGCGCCAACTACCAATACTACCCTTGGTGCCAGTACAAGGTTCGCCCAAGGCGAGTCTTCCGCTATGCTTGCGAAGACTCACACTTCTGAGCAACGGTGTACCAGGCGAAGAAAGCAGCCCGTCTCTGGGCGACAATCCGAAAACCGTAGCGCTCAACGAGCCGACGCAGACCACGCTGGCTGAAGAAATGCAGGTCGCCGTTGAGCGGGTAGATCTTCAGGAGCAGGTTCTCTATTTGGAGAATGGGGAAGAAGAAATGAGGCTCCGCAATGATGAGCCGCCCAGCCGGTTTCAGTACGCGGGCGATGTGCAGCAGCACCGTGTCAGGATTGGGGAAATGATGGATTACGGCCGTCATGGTGACCGCGTCAAAGGTGGCATCCGGCCACGGCAATCCGGTCTCCGCATCGCCCGTCCGGAGGTCGGCGCCAAGGCCAGAGAGTTTGCGACGTGCGACAGCCATCGCCTTCGTCGCAATGTCGGTACCCGCCAGAAGCGTCGGCTGCCGCTGGGCCAGGAGGAGCAGGGCGCTGCCCGTGCCGCAGCCGACGTCGAGGATCGCGCTGCCTTCCGGGATTTCCCGAGCGAAGGACTCCACCCAGCGATTCAACCACGGCGCCCAGATGGATCGGTCGATGGAATCGGCCCAGTGGTCGTAGACCTCGGCTTCGAATTGCTTGATCCGCCCGCGCCACCGCAGGCCGGGGATCGAGAACAACCGTTTCATGATTTTCTTCACACAGCGAATGCGAGAGAGCAGTCTTTCAGCACGACGTTGCCGGTGCCGCGGGTGATGCGGCCGATGTTGTAGACCTTCTCGCCCGACTGGATCAGCATTCGTGCGGCGGCCTCGGCAAAATCGGCGGCCACGATGACCACGTAGCCGATGCCCATGTTGAAGACGCGGAACATCTCGTCTTCCTCGACCGGACCGGTCTTCTGCAGGAAGTTGAAGATCTTCGGCCGCGGCCAGCCCGATTTCTTGAGCACCGCGTTGCAGTCGGGAGGCAGGATGCGGGGGATATTGCCCTCCAGGCCATTGCCGGTGATGTGGGCCATGGCGTGAACGACCCGTTTGACCCGGTACTTGGCGATCAGCTTGAGGATCGAGCGCACGTAGATCCGCGTCGGGGCCAGCAAGGCCTCGCCCAGCGTGGTACCGTCCAATTCGTCGAGGCAATCGGTCACCTTGAGCTTGGCCCGCTTGAAGCAGATGGCCCGCGCCAGGGCGTAGCCGTTGCTGTGCAGGCCGGTAGAGCCCAGGCCCAGGATCACGTCGCCGGGCCGGACGCCTTTGCCCGTGATGATCCGGTCCTTCTCGACCACACCGACGGCAAAGCCCGCCATATCGAAATCGCCCTTGCGGTAGGTGTCGGGCATCTCGGCGGTCTCGCCGCCCAGGAGGGCGCAATCCGCCTCGCGACAGCCGGCCGCCACTCCTTTGACCATCTGCGCGACGAGAGCGGGCTCCAGCTTGTGCAGAGCCACGTAGTCCAGGAAGAACAAGGGCTCGGCGCCCATCACCAGCATGTCGTTGACGCTCATCGCGACGAGGTCGATGCCCACGGTATCGAACTTCTTGGCCTTGGCGGCCACCTGGACCTTGCTGCCTACACCGTCTGTACACGCGACGAGGACCGGGTTGCGATAGTTCTTTTTGAAGAGCTTCTCGTCATAGTCCAGGCGGAACAGCCCGGCGAATCCCCACGGCACGTGGATCACGCGCGGACCGTACGTGCTGGCCAGATGAGACTGAATCCGGTCGACCATGACATCGTTGGCCTCGATATCCACGCCGGACTGCGAGTAGGTGAGGGGTTTACTCATGGGCGGTGCTGAACCCTTCAAACATGTACATCTGATAGCGCTCCACGCAGAACTTGCTCAGCGTGATATCGACCGGGATCGGGTACTTGCCGGCCCAGCAGGCGGTGCAGTAATGGTCCGCCGGCAGGGAGGCGCAGGAGAGCATGCCCTCCAGCGAGAGGTAGCCGATACTGTCCACTTCGAGGAATTCCTTGATCTGCCCAAGGGTGCGATTGTTGGCCAGCAACTCCTCTTTGGTCGGAAAGTCCACGCCGTAGTAGCACGGGAACCGGATGGGCGGACAGCTTGCCCGCATGTGGATTTCCTTGGCCCCCGCCTCGCGGAGGGCCCGGATCTTGCCCCGGGTCGTGGTGCCGCGCACGATGGAGTCGTCCACGACGACGACGCGCTTATTCTTAACCACTTCCTTGATGATAGCGAGCTTGAGCGTAACTTCCAGCTCGCGGAGCTTCTGGTCCGGGGAGATGAACGTACGGCCGACATAGTGGCTGCGGACCATGCCCATGTCGAACGGGATGCCGCTCTGCTCGGCGTAGCCGATGGCGCTGGAGGTCCCGGAGTCGGGGATCGGGATCACCACGTCCGCCGGGACCGGATGCTCCTGGGCCAGCCGACGGCCGAGCTTCTTGCGGAACTCGTGCACGTTTTCGCCGAAAATGCGGGAGTTCTGCTTGGAGAAGTAGACGTGCTCGAAGATACAGTGGGCCGGGGTAACGCTCTGACGCCGCACAAAGAACCGGCTGTGCAACCCCCTCTTGTCCAGGCGTACGATCTCGCCCGGCTCCACCTCCCGCACGAACGTGGCCCCGACCGCATCGATCGCGCAGCTCTCGCTGGCAACGACGTAGCAGCCCTCATCGGTCCGGCCGATACACAGGGGGCGAATCCCGTACGGATCGCGGGCCGCCTCGATGTGGTCGGAGAACAGGAACACGAGCGAATACGAGCCCTGGAGGTGATTGAGGACATGCCCCAGGGGATCGGGCTTGCTCTGATGGGTGGGCTTGGCCAGCAGATGCACGATGATCTCGGTGTCGCTGGTGGATTTGAAGATACTGCCGTAGGCCTCGTACTCATCGCGCAGCAGGCGGGCGTTGATCAGGTTGCCGTTGTGGGCGACCGCGACCTGCCCGCGCGAGTACTCGGCCAGCAACGGCTGGCTGTTCTCCACGCTGGACGAGCCGGTCGTCGAGTACCGTACATGGCCGATGGCGATGGGATTTCGCAGCTTGTCGAGGGTGTCCGAGCCGCTGCGGAAGACCCGCAGGACGGTACCCATGCCCTTACAGCATTGCAGGCACTCGCCATCACTGGAGGCGATCCCCGCCGACTCCTGTCCGCGGTGCTGCAGCGCGTGCAGACCGAAGTAGGTCTTCTGCACCGCATCGGGGTCGCCGAAGATCCCGAACAACCCGCACTCTTCTTTTTTCTCGGGAAAGACCTCGTTCCCGACGCTATCCACAACCGGCTCAGGCATG
>VGYL01000404.1 GCA_016872975.1 Planctomycetota bacterium | reverse complement strand
AATTGATCAGCACGGCGTTCGATTCGTACGCCACGGACAGACCACCCCCGAAGGCATCCCCCGGCGCGCGGGCCACGAAGTTGTCGGCGATCGTACAGTTGGAGAGCATCGGCTCGTTGAACCAGTGGACGGAGACACCGCCGCCGTCGCGACCGGCGCCGTTGCTCGTAATGAGGCAGTTGTGCAGCGACGGCGCCGTCTTGACATCCTGTTCGGAGCCGCCGAAGTAGACGCCGCCGCCGGAGCCGGAGGCGCGGTTGTTCGTAACGATGCTGTGGCAGATCTCCACCGGCGCGTTGATGCCGGCGAAGCCGCCGCCCCAGCCATAGATGTCGGTCGCGCCGGCGTTCGGGTCGGTCAGGAAGTTCGGATCGACGGTCCACCGGTAGGCCCGGTTGCGGTGGATGATCGTATCGACGATCGTGCCGGTCGCCCCGACGGCGTAGGCGCCGCCGCCCTGGAAGGCCACGTTACTGACGATGTTGCAGTCGACGATCTTGGGCGCGGCCTGCGACCAGTACAGACCGCCGCCGAGAACGGCGTTGCTGTCCTCGATCACGCACCGGATGAAGACCGGCGCCGAGTCATTTTCGATCGCGATGGCCCCGCCGTAGGTTGTGTAGATGCTGGGCGGGTTGGCCACCGTATTGGCGTCCAGGGCCGCGTTGTTCTTGAAGACGCAGCCGATGAACTCCGGATCGCTGGCCTGGCCGATATAGACGGCCCCGCCGAAGCTGCCGATGCTCATCGCCCGGTTCGGCAGCGGCTCGACATTGGTGCCGGTGCCGCCGAGGCCGGACACGCCGCCGTAGGCGCGGTTGTCACTGAAGTTGCAGTCGACGAACTTCGGGCAGCTATAGAACTCGATGTACACCGCGCCGCCGTAGCCGCTGTACTTCCAGTAATCGTCGAAGTAGCCGCGCGGATCGGACGTCTTGCTGGCCACGCTGCCGCGGAGATTGCCGTCCGCGTCGAAGGGGCCGAGTTCCCAGCCATCCCACCACACGCGGACATCCTGCTCGTGGGCTTCGGACAGCATCCAGTTGCCGCCACGGCCGCCATAACCGCCGGTGGCGCCATTGCCGCCGGCGCCGCCGTTGCCGCCGTAGACGCGGCAATTCTGGAACAGACAGTTCTCGAAGAGCGGATTGCTGCCGTAGGCGATGTACACGGCGCCGCCATAGGCCCAACCGGCCCAACCGCCGTTGTAGCCGTTCGGATGGACGGTATCGGTGCCGTTGTCGCCGGCGCCGCCGTTGCCGCCGGTGATGCTGCAATCGACGAACCGGCAATTGCGAATCGTCGGGGAGGCCCAGTACAGGTTCATGACGCCGCCCGTCATCGAGGTCCCCTGGCTGCCGTCGCTCTGGGTGCCGGCGCCCCCGTCGAAACCCACCCAGTTGACGTTGCCCATGGTCAGGCCGTCAATGACCATCTCCGGGCCGACATCCGAAATCTCGAACTGGAAGCGGCGCAGAATGGTATTGGCGACCACGTTGGGATCGTCCGGATTGGCGCCGGTCAGGGTGATGTTCTTGCCGATGATGCGGAGGTAGCGGTACGGATAGTCGGCCGTCGCGACCGGCTCATAGACGCCGGTGGGGACCAGAACGACATCGCCGTTTTTCGCGGCATCGATGGCGCTCTGAATCGTGGCATACCGGCTGGCGCTGCCGACGACCAGGGTCCGGGGTTGCTCGAAGCGGACCGTGACGTGGCGATCGGAGTGCATGACGACCGTATTGGTCTTCTTGGTCGAGGCATTATTGGTGGTGCCCGCCCATTCGGCAATCCGCCATCCGGATTCCGGCTCGGCCTTGATCGTCACGACGGTGCCGGCGTAGAACTCGCCGCTGGTCGGACTGATCCCGCCGTGGCCGCCGATGACTTCAGCCGTCAGCTTGTACTTCGGCAGCTTGGTGTGATCCGGGAAGTGGTACCCGAGGTCCACCTGGCCCATATCCGGCACGCCGTCCGTCCGCGTGGTCAATTCCGCCAGACCGGCGTTGGCCGCGGAGGTGCTGCCGGCATCCACCGCCGGACTGGTGACGTCCTGGCCCGCCGCCTTCTGGCTCAGATAATAGTCGCCCAACGGCCCCGGGACGAACTTCGGATCGCCCGTGAGATTCGTGGGGCTCAACGCGAGACCCGTCTTCTCGACGGCTTTCTGCGCCACACTGTCAAAGAGAGCGTAATCGGCCGGCGTATTCCCGAAGAACAGGGAATACCTGATGTCCGAATCGACGAAATCCTCTTCCGCAATCGCGTACTTCTCGTTGCCGTCGAAGATCGAGTCGCGCACGGTCACGCTCGCGCTCCAGTCGCAGAAGATCGCGCCGCCCAACCGCGGGGCGACGTTCTTGGAGAAGGTGCTGTTCTTGACGAGGGGCGACGCGAACAGGCCCGCCCAGATCGCCCCGCCGTCGCGCTGGGCGGAGTTTTCCACGAACAGGCAGTTGCGCACCGTGTGGCCGACGTAGCCGCCGTAGAAGCTGATGGCGCCGCCGCTGCCCTTGGGACCCTGGGCGGCGTTGCCGAAGAAGGCGCAGTCTTCGATCTTGGCGTTGGCGCCGGCCAGCACGAGGCCGCCGCCGCCGTCGATGCCCGCGCCGGCATCGTCGCGCTTGAAGTCGCCGCGTTTCGGCGGACTGACGGCCAGGTTGGGCGCCTGGGCCAGTCCGGTCGGGACGCCGCCGCCGCCGATGGCGACGTTGTTGCCGACGCTGCCGCCGCGGAGCTTGAGGGTGCCGCTGACCTGGAACAGACCGCCGCCGCTCTTGGCCTTGTTGCCCACGAGGTGGCAGTCGGTCAGGACGGCATTGACATCCTCGAAGTACAGGGCGCCGCCCTGGCCGTAGAGACCCTCGGTCGCCTGGTTGCCGCCGAAGGTGCACGCTTCAAGGTTGACGCCCAGCACGACCGGCACGTTCGGATCATTCCGGTAGTAGGCATGGATCGCGCCGCCATTCTCGCCGGCGCGGTTGCCCGAGAAATCGCACTGGATGATATCGGCGTCGCTCAGCAGGCGCACCGCGCCGCCGTTGCCGAGCGTCACGTTGCCCTGGAAGCTGCAGCGGCGCAGCCGCACGTCGGGACAGCCCGGCGAAACGTACAGAGCACCGCTCACGTCCGGGATGGTGACGTTGTTGGGATCGAGCGAATTGGGATCGATCAGGTTGGGATCGAGCGCTGCAATGCTGGCGAGCGAGTTGACCACCCTGTTCTTGCTGAAGACGCAATCCAGCAAGTCGAGGATGGAGCCCGTTGCGACGAACACGGCCCCGTTGGCGTTCTCGTCGAACCGGCACTTCTTGAGGATGACCTCATTGCCCACATCCGAGTAGAGAGCGCCGCCGAGCGTATAGACACGCCCTTCGGCGTTCCCGGCCAGGTAGACTTCGTACGCCTCGTTCTGGGCAAACCGGCAGTCAAAGAACTTCGGGTTGGCGTTGTTCTGGTAGACCGCCCCGCCGGCGACGAGGCCGTTGGCGGCGGTCAGACCGGGCGCGCCGGGAGCCGCCGGGTTGGGATACGGAGCGCTCAAACCGTTGCCGGGGCCGTTGCGACCGACCTGACCGGCCGCGCCGTTGAGGGCGCGATTGTTCGTGAAGAGGCAGCGCTCGAACGTGGCGTCGCTGCCGGCCTCGCAGTAGACCGCGCCGGCCCGTCCGAAGCCGATGCCGCCGCCGGCGTTGCCGCCCCAGCTTTCGCGGCCGCCGCCGGCGTTCGGGTTGCTGCCGTTGCCGCCGTGGCCGCCCAAGCCGCCGCGGGCGGTGCAATTGCGGATGGTGCAGTTGAAGAACTGCGGCTTGCTGGCGCCCAGGCAGGCGATCGCGCCGCCGAAGCCGTTGCCGGTGCCGGTGCCGCCGTGGCCGCCCCAGACGCCGTCGGCGTTGGAGCCGGCGGGGATCGCCGGACCGCTGACGCCGTCGCCGCCCTGGGCACCGACGACGAGGCTGTCCTCGATCACGCAGTTCTTGAACGTGGGCGAGCTGGCGTTCTCGCACAGGATCGCGCCGCCGTAGCCGATGCCGTTGGCGTCGGTTCCCGAGTCCGCCCGGAACGGGGATTGGGCATCGGTTGGATCGACCGGCCCGCCGAGGATGCCGCCCGTGACGCCGACATCACCGATCCAGTAGCCGTTGCGGATCGTCAGGCCCGCGATGATGCACTCATTGGTCTCACCGCTGCCAAAGCGGAAGGCCCGCCGGCGAATGAAGCGCGAGCCGCGGGCGTCGACGATCGTCTTGGCGACGACGGCCGGGTCCTCCGGGTTCTTGGACATGATCCGAATGTTCCTGCCCTGCAGATCGATGCCTGCCGGGTTGGTGACGTAATGCACGCCTTCGTTGATGATGATGTTGGTGTCGCCATGGCTGGCGGCCAGCACGGCTTCCTCGATCGTGCGGTACTGCGCGGGCACGAGCAGGTTGCGCGTGGCGGCCGGCTCGAACTCGACGGTGACGAACTTGTTGTCGGCGTCCATCAACACCGCGGCCATGTTCTGGTTCCAGGAGGGGTCGCTCATGGTGCCGATCCACCGTTTGACGCGGTAGCCCGGCTCGGGCGTCGCGCTCAGCTCGACTTCCTGGAACTCATGGTAGGTACCGACCAGGGGCGTGACGGTGCCGCCCCCGCCGATGACCGAGACCGTGAGCCGGTACCGGCCGACCGGCGGATAGTGGAAGCCCATATCCACCTTGCCGGTGTCGCCGACGCCGTCGGTGCGCGTGGTATAGCTGGACAGACCCACTCTGTCGGCGCGGTCGTTGCCGGCATCGACCGCCGGACTGGTTACGGGTTGGCCCGCCGCCGTCTGGCTCAGGAAGTGGCCGCCGACGAACAGCGGATCTTCATCGATGTTGCCCGCGAGCCAATCGAGGACCGCGCCCTGTTCCACGTGGACGCCGGTCCGGCCGTGCTGCACGTCGCTGAAGCGGACGGTCAACATCGCCCCCCGGGGCAGGAAGATCGGATCGCCGCGGCTGCCGAGGGCGATTTGTGTGCCGCGCGGGGCCGTGTTGCCCCACAGGATGGAGTCGAGCAGCACCGTCTGGCTCTCGTACGAGCAGAAGAGACCGCCGCCGTAGCCGGTGTTCGGATCGGAGGCGCTGTTGCCCACCAGGGTGCAGTTGACGATCTTGGGCGCGGCGTACCAGTAGGAGGCAATACCGCCGCCGCCGATCAGCGCGGCGTTGTCTTTGATGAGGCAGTTGCTCAGGCACGGCGTGCCCGGATCGCCGCCGAAGTAGATGCCGCCGCCGGACCCGTTGACCCGGTTCTCGCTGATGAAGCAGTCGTCGATCGAGGCTTCCGAGGTCCAGCAGACCAGACCGCCGCCGACGCCGAAGTCGGTGTTCGCCATTTGTTGTACCGGCGGAGGCGTGAAGGGATTGTTCGGGTCCCACAGCGAATTCGGATCGTTGGGGTCGGGCCAGGTGTTCGGATCGACCGGCCAGGTGTTCGGATCGGTTGGGATCGGTATCGGCGCCGGGACCAGGACCGGATACTGCGGACCCAGGGCCGTGTTGCCCCGGATGCTGCAGTTGACCAGGGCCGCCGCCCCGCCGCTCCAGTACAGACCGCCGCCGTCCTGGGCGGTGTTGCCGCGGATCACGCAGTCATCGACGCGGATGTCCGCGCCCTCGCCGTACCAGTATAGGGCGCCGCCGAACGCGGCGCTGTTGTTCGTGAATTGACTCTTCTTCAGACGGATCGTGCTGCCGTTGTACCATTCCTTGACCTTGTCGTCCCAGGTGCCGCCGGCGTACACGGCGCCGCCCGAGCTGAGCGGACCGGTCGCCCGGTTGTCCGAGAAGGTCGTATCGTTGACGTCGAGGAGGTTCTCGTACCAGGAATAGATGCCGCCGCCGTCGAAGGCCGCGGTGTTGCTCCCGAAGGTGCACCCGATGATCTTCGCCTGGCACAGGACCTCGAACGCGAGCGCCCCGCCGTAGAGGCCGGCGGTGTTGCTGCCCACGCTGCACCGCTCGAGCTGGGTCGTGCACTCGCGGGCGTAGTAGATGGCCCCGCCGCTTTCGTTCTCGACCCGGTTGGAGTTCAGGGTGCAGTTGGCCATCCAGAGCTTGCAGCCTTCGCTGAGGGCGATCGCGCCGCCGACGTTGGTCGTAACGCTGATCGCGCCCCCGCCGGGCTCGCCCGGGGCGCCGGCAAAGCCTTGATTGCCGCCGCCGCCCGGAGCGCCGGCCCCGCCGGCCGGTCCGCCGGCCCCGCCGGCCCCGGAGTCGCCGCCGATGCCGCCGTCACTGCCGCCG
>VGYL01000403.1 GCA_016872975.1 Planctomycetota bacterium | reverse complement strand
GTAATCAGAGCTCGGCCACGGGCGCTCTTCGTAGGGCGAGCGTCCCCGCTCGCCGAAGATGTCGTGCGAGGACGCACGACCTACGCGGAGAGCGTTTCGCGTGGCCATTACCGAACTTGCTCGTCAAAACTCATTAGGGTGTGCTGTGCACACCGAGAATAGCGCCTACCGAAAAGGGATGGTGTGCACAGCACACCCTACACGACTTCCATGTCATTGCGAGCAACGCGAGGCAATCTCCCACCCGCGGGATTGAGATTGCTTCGTCGCGGCGCTCCTCGCAATGACATATTCAGGCTCATTCTCGTAGAGGTTCTTATTGCGTAATCGAGAGTACCATATCACCTTGTTTCAAATCGAATGCTACGAACGTCTCTTTGTCGGTCACGCGGAAGGTCCCGCCGCGAAAATCGCGTTGCGACCGGACCTGCCGCAGGTCGGTTCCGTTCACCTGAACCCGCCGGGCCGCCCGGCCCGGGAGCGACAACGTGAAGTCGGCCGTCGGGAATTGCGTGCGGACCCGGCACTCGGAACCATTCACGGACAACTCGCTCAATTCCTTCGCCATCCAGTAATGCCCGATCTCGCTGTTCTTCATCCAGATCGTTTTCGTCCGGTCGGGATCGTAGGCGTCGAGCCGCTTCTTGACTTCCTTGAGGACCTTGAACCCAATCCGCTCGTTGACATAGAAGCAGGGCCAGTGGCCCACGAGCACGCAGGGCCGCTCCTGGGCCAGCACGGCCGGCAAGCGCCCGCCTTGCAGGTCGGCGGCGATGAACAGATCCGGATCCGCGACATCGAAGCCGGTAGCGCCGAACCAGTCGCCCGCGCAACCGACGATACTGGCGATGGCGCGGCCCCGGGCCTTATCCACGTGCCACAGTGGCACACCGGGCATCGCGCCCATCACCATATTCATGAAATAGAACGGGCGCGGGTTGTTGTTGACCTGCAGGGCGGCCTCGAGCACGGCCCGGGCGTGAGCCATCTCCTTGCGTCTGCCGAACGCGCCGGGACTCGTCACCCCTTCGCAGGCGATGCCGACGTTCTTGAGCAGTTGCATGGCCGTGGTGATGTACTCCGTCAGCTTGTCGACCGGCGGGTCCACCCATTCGCCCTGCTCCCACTGGTCCGTCAGCTCCCACGTCTTGAGGTCCACGACCCGCGTGTGGGTCAGCATCTCCGGCGTCAGGTCGAAGTTCTTCCAGATGATCTCCTTGGCCGCGCGGAGCCAGTCCTTCAGCTCCTGCTCCGGAAAGCCGGGAAAGCCCCGGTCGATCCGGCCGACGCCCGCCGGGAACGGGACCATGCTGTACTTGCCCCGGATACCCTGTTCGCCGCACCACTCGCCCCATTCGGCGGCAAACGCGGCCGGGATCGTGTTGGGCATCCGGTCGAGCTTGTCGTAGTGCACCTCCCAGCCGGAGGGCTTGGAGTCCGGCGCATGCCGCAGCCGCCAGTCGTGGCGCTGCTGAATCCAGTAGTACGCCTTGTTGATGACCGGGCACGAGTCGTCAATGATCAGCGACAGCGGCGTCCGCAACAGCGGATTGCAGACCGTGACAGGCACAGTGGCTTGCTCCGCCAGGCTATGCCTCGACAGCCCCATGCCCACGGCGGTCGCTGTGCCCAGAAACCGGCGACGAGTCAACTCATCTGCCATGTGAGTCCGCCTTTCTCATCTTTCAATACCTGTCCCACGTACGCTACACGCTCAATCAGCCAAGGCACTACGCCGGGTGGCAGCGCCAAGGCCTGAGGCCTTGACGATGGTTCGCTCGCACACTGTCGAACAAGTCATCGAGGGCCTGAGCCATCGTCAAGGGCAGAGCCCTTGGCGATGCCACCCATACCATCATCCACCGACAGATGCAAAGAGAACTCACGCGCCGGGTGGCAGCGGCAAGCGGAGTCTTCGGAGCTTGCCGATGGTCCTGCTCCTCCGCCATCGGCAAGGTTTGCGCAAAGCCTCCAGCCTTGCCGCTGCCACCCGCCATTTTGGGATGGACACAGTAGTGCGGTGCGTACCACGCACCATTTTCTATTTTCATAGGTGACCATGCGATTGCCCTGTGAAGGGATCACGCGACCATGCCGTGCACCTGGTGGATCGCGTCGATGATGTACTGGTCGATTCTCTCGGTGTACTTGGCGCCCATGCGGACCAGGACGAACCGGTCGAAGACGCCCAGCGTCTGCCGGCAGGTGTCCGGGCCGTACGTAATGGCCTTGCCCTCGGGGCTGTTGAACGACGGCCAGTTCGGGTGCCGGGCCCGCTTGTTGATGACCGACTCCTGGATCGGCAGGAGGACCGAGCCCGTCAGCGTCGAAGCCGGGACCTTCCGCTGGTGCAACTCCTGGAGACAGCGATCGCGTGTCGCTTTGTCCTTCATCTCGAACCCGACGCAGTAGCCGATATCGCCCGCCGGGTCGGGCCGCTGACGCAGGCGGATGCCGTCGATATTCTTGATGCCGTCGTAGACAACCTGGGCGTGGCGGCGCATTTCCCCGACCATGGCGTCCAGCTTCGTCAACTGTGCCCCGAGCATGGCGCCCGTCAGCTCGTTCATCCGGAAGTTCTCACCGGCAAACGTCGGGACGGTGCTGGACCCGATCCGGTCAGTGAAGAGCGGGTGGGTCAAGCCCATATGATGAAAACGGACGGCCCGCTCGTAGATCACCGGGTCGCTCGTTACGACCGCCCCGCCTTCGCCCGAGGTCATCGTCTTGTTGATCTGGAAGCTGTAGATGCCCACGTCGCCCAGAGAGCCGAGCTTCTGGCCGCGATAGGAGCCGCCGACACACTGGGCCGCATCTTCCAGGACCGCGATCTTGCGTTTGCGGGCGATCTCCAGGATGGGGTCCAGGTCGCAGGGTCCGCCGAGCAGGTGGACCGCGATGACCGCCTTCGTGCGCGGGGTGATCTTCCTTTCGAAGTCCTTCGGGTCGAGGTTGAACGTGCGGTCGATGTCGGCGAAGACCGGCAGCGCCCCGGCGTGGACCACGCACGTGTAGTCCGACCACCACGTATACGCCGGCACGATGACTTCATCGCCCGGCCCGAGGCCGAGCCCCGCGACCGCACAATCCAGGGCCGCGGTGCCCGAGGTCACGCCCAGGGCGAAACGGGTCCCCATGTATTTGGCGAACTCCTCCTCGAAGCGCTGCACTTTCTGGGGCTTGCCCGGCCCCCAGAACCGAAACGGCGACCCGGATTCCACGACCTCCAGCAGGGCCTGCCGTTCCCGCTCGTCGAAAAACTGCGGCCCGACGTACCCGGGATCGATCCTGGGGATCTCCGACGGCGGAGCCGCCTGCCCGCCCCGCAGCCGGCCGGCCCGCAGGCCGCCCCCGGCGACGGACGCCGCCAGGCAGCTTCGCGTCAGAAAATCCCGGCGGCTCAACGGATGGAGAGGAACGCGGTTGGGGATATGCTGTGTAGTCATTCTCGACCTCCTTCTGTGCTGGTCCAAGGTCCTGGCATCAAGGGTCCGTTGCGTGTCCTGCGGCACGCCGCCCGACACGGCACGCCAACAGTATACCGCCCGCCCCGGCGTTGTATACAGCGAAATTGAGGATGCCGGCAAGGGTATTGGATTCTCTCCGGGGCCCTCCGCGCCGTCAGGAAGACAAGAGACGGCGAACTTCACACAAATTTTCTTGAACCCCTGGCGACAGGCGTGTAGACTACCGCAGGATGAAGTTCGCCTCCCGGCGGCGTAGCCAAGTGGCCAAAGGCGACGGTTTGCAAAACCGTTATCCGTGGGTTCGAATCCCACCGCCGCCTGTCATAAACAATCCGCGCAAAGGAACTTCCGGGTGGCAGGGAGCCGGAAGGCCTGGTTTGTAGTGGCGTCGTCAGACGCTATCTTATGCTCTTACGAGCACACTACAAGCGAGGGTCGAGCCATCCCCAAGTCCGGAGGACTTGAGGCTGCCACCTATCTCACTCCTGCCAAGTTCTTAGCCTTTGAGCGGGTCGTTGTTCATAAACGCGGGGTTTCAGAGGCTGTCTCCGATCATGGTCCTACTCGAAAGGGATCCGGCCGTAGGTTCACGGGCAGGGCAGGGCACGCCATCAGAATCGCGTAGAGCACGCCATTGACCTTCCGCCTGGACAAGATGAAAATCGAGGCTTGGTTCAGAACCGGGCAACAGTCCTGGTGGGTGGCAGCGTCAAGGCCGGTAGGCCTTGGCGATGGTCTTACCGGAGTTCTGCAAGACTCCAGGTGTAATCAAGATTCAGGAGCCCCAACTGGTGAGTTTGACAACGGCAAAGCCCCATCGTGGCGTGAGCTTTCTGGTTCGTTTGACGCTCGGCGTGTTGTGCGCGGCGAGTCTCGCGCAGGCGAGAGACACAGAGAGACCGGCTTCCGGAAGGCAGATGGAGTATCTCGGCCGCGGCGTGGCGGCCGTCAACCAGGGCGACGGCAACGTCTTCGTGAGTTGGCGTCTGCTGGGCACGGACCCCGAGGGCATTGCCTTCAATCTCTATCGCGCCACGGGCGACGCCGCGCCGGTGAAACTCAACACTACCCCCCTTACCCAGGCGACCTGCTATCAGGACCGCGGGGTCGATCCGGCCCGGGACAATGCCTATCTCGTTCGCCCGGTCGTGAACGGCGTCGAAGGCGAAAGCAGCAGGCCCTTTCTGAACCGGATCGCCGCCCAGGCGCCCGTGCGGGACTATTTCGAGATCCCGCTGAAGCTGCCGGAAGGAACGCAGGCGGGCGACAGCTCGGTCGGGGATCTCGACGGCGACGGCGAATATGAAATCGTGCTCAAGGGCATCCAGCGTCCGCGGGATACGGCCTCCACCGGATTCACCGGCAACACGGTCCTCCAAGCCTACAAGCTCGACGGCACGCTCCTGTGGACGATCCGGATGGGCAAGAACATCCGCGAGGGCGAGCATGACACCCAATTCATGGTCTACGACCTCGACGGCGACGGCCGCGCGGAAGTCGCGGTCCGCACCGCGGACGGGTCGGTGGACGGCACCGGTAAAGTCATCGGCGATCCCCAGGCCGATTGGGTCGATCGCAGGCCGGGCTCGCGCACGCTGGGCAAGATCATGACCGGGCCGGAGTATTTCTCGATCTTTGACGGCCGGACCGGCGCGGAGTTGGCCCGCGCGGACTACATCCCCGGCCGCGAGCCGCTCGGGGGCTGGGGCGGCATCGGCGGCAACGGGGGGATGGAAACCACCACGACCGGCAACCGGGTGAATCGCTTCCTGGCGTGCGTGGCCTACCTGGACGGTGTTCGCCCGAGCGTCATCATGTGTCGCGGCTACTACGGCCGGTCCGTCCTGGCGGCCTGGGACTGGCGCGACGGAAAGCTCACGTCGCGCTGGGTCTTCGACAGCCTGACCCACCCGAACGGCGGCCAGCCGTATGTCACCGAGAGCGCTACCGTCGATCCGGCCGTCGGCCGGAACAAGATCACCGACCATGCCGGCTCCTGGCAGGGCGCCCAACCGGGCGCCTGGATGATCTGGGATCGTGCCGGCGTCAAGGAGCGGCGCCAGGTCGTTGCCGTCCAGGGCCGGGTCCTCACGGTCGACGAAGAGATGACGCCGGGAGTCAACAAGGGCGCTCATGTCTACGGCTATTCCGGCATGGGCGCACA
Organism: Planctomycetota bacterium; assembly: GCA_016872975.1. GTDB lineage: Bacteria > Planctomycetota > Phycisphaerae > Sedimentisphaerales > Anaerobacaceae > PLanc-01. The sequence goes on along the minus strand of VGYL01000403.1, from coordinate 650 downwards.
CTCGGTCATGGCCGCCGACGTCGATGAGGATGGAAAAGATGAAATCGTCTACGGCGCCATGGTCGTGGACGACAACGGCCAGGGGCTCTTCACCACGGGTCTGCGTCACGGGGATGCGCTGCACGTGGCCAAGGTGGACCCGGATCGGCCCGGGCTTCAAGTCTACGGCCCGCATGAGAATGAAGGCAGCGTCTGGGACCAGTGGACGCCGGGCGTGGCCCTGTATGACGCCCGCAACGGCAAGATCATCTGGAGCATGGGCGACGGCGGTGACGCCGAACGGGGTATCACGGGCGACATCGACCCCCGCTACCGGGGCGAGGAGCTCTGGGGCTCTCTCAGCGGCCTGCGCACCTGCCAGGGACAGCTCATCGCCGCCCGGGGCCCGAGCATGAACAACTTCGTCGTCTGGTGGGACGGCGATCTCCTCCGCGAGATGGTCCAGGGCAACCGCATCGCCAAATGGGACTGGCAAGACGGGACCCTGGTCACCCTGTTGACCGCCGAAGGCGCCCAAGCCGCCGCGGGCACCAAGCAGGCGCCGGTCGTCAGCGCCGACATTCTGGGCGACTGGCGTGAAGAGGTCGTCCTGCGGGCGGGCAACGAGGCCCTGCGCATCTACACCACGACGATCCCGACCGAACACCGCC
>VGYL01000402.1 GCA_016872975.1 Planctomycetota bacterium | reverse complement strand
CGTTGTTCGCGCCGGAGTCGCCATAGTAGGCGTAGCCCCGGTAAAGGTCGCCCACCCGCACGTTGCGAATGCGCGTGGTGGCTCCGGTGGTGACAAAGCCGTTGGCGTTCCAGCTCTTGTTGGGGGTGACCGCAAACGGGTCCGCCTTGATGTCCGTCAGGTACAGGTTGGCCATCATGCCGGTCATGTAGCTGTTGTGGATGATCGTATCGTCATCCACCCAATCGAACGAGCTGGGCCGGACGGGCACCGCGGTTGCCGGAACGCGGCTGTCCAGGTTGAGGTCGGGATCGATTCTGGACAGGAAGTCGTTACTGGCGCCCCCGGCGAGCAGGACATAGCCCGCGGCGGGGAATGCGCAGGCCATCCGGGCTTCGGCGCCGCTGCCAATCGCGGCCACGGCCTCCGGGCGGGCCGAACCCACCGGATAGCCGCCCACCGCCCGGTGGGGACTATTGATTTGGGTAATGTAGTTCATTCCCCCGAACGAGCGCGGGTTGTACATGGAGTTGCGGTGGCCCAGCGTCTGTCCGATGTCCAGGACCGTGCCCACTTTCAGGGACTCACCGGGCAAGGGCGCCCCCAGGGCCTGCGGGATAATTCCCAACGTCAAGAGCACTACGAATGCGGCCGCACGATATGACGTTCTGAACATGATAGTCCTCCTCAAAAAGAAGCAACATCGACGGCGAATTGCATTTTTCATCTGCCTGCGCTGCGGGTCCATCCACCTCCTGATCGGCACCGGTCCATCCGCGTGTGTCCCTCGGACGAACGGGCCGCCAAAAGCCACCCTATCATACCCCAATTAACCCTGTGACGCCAGAGAATACTCTCGGTACAGCCCGAAGACGGCGCCGCTGGAGCCGAGGCGCGGACGCGGATCTCCGCGTAGGTCGAGCGTGGGCCCTCAAACGCGATTCATCGCGTTTGGGAACCCCCATCCTCTCATCCGGCAAGCGGCAAAGGGAAAAAGCGGGGGAGGCCGGCCGGGGAAGTCGCCTGTCTCCTCGGGATGGACCTTGTCGTATCCGCTCCCGCCGGGGCTGCCGAGGGCCGGGCGCTCATTCCAGCCAGTGTCCGGCCGGGGTGGACAGGAACTCCTCCAGCGGGATCCCCTGGCCGCCCACCAGGAGCTTTCGCTTTACCGGGAAGCGCCGGCAGAAGGCGTCCGTACCGGCCAACGTTTGCCGCCGGGCGGAGCTCTTGACCTCGATCGCGACGATCGTATCGCCGCGATGCAGGACAAAATCAACTTCGCGGTTGCGGTCCAGCCAATACGCGACCTCCACCCGCTGCTCGCGCGCGGTATTGACCAAGTGGGCCCCGACCGCGGTTTCGACCACCCTGCCCCAGGCACAGAGATCGTCACGCAGGGCCTGGAGGTCCGGTCCCCAGTGGGCTGTCATCAAGGCCGTGTTCAGGACCAGCAGCTTGGGGCTCGACCCCCGGCGTCGGACATGACCGGGGGCGTACTTCTCGAGGCCCAAGGCCAGGCCGGCCCCGCGCAGCAGGTCCAGATAGTGGGCCAGGGTAGTGGTGTTCCCCGCGTCCTGAAGTTGGCCGAGCATTTTCTGATAGGAGAGGATCTGGGCGGAATAGGTGCACACCAAGCCGAATAATCGTCGCAGCAAAGCCGGCTTGTCGACTCGGGTCAGCAGCAGGATATCGCGCGAGACGGTCGTCTCGATGAGCGAATCGCGAATGTAGCCGGACCATCGTCCCTCATCCCCGATCAGAGGGGCCGCCCCGGGGTAACCGCCGAAGAGCAGGTACTGGTCCGAAGTCATGCCAAAACAGTCCCTCATCTCGGGATAAGACCAGTGCGTGATCGGTATCACCTCGAAGCGGCCGGCCAGGCTTTCCGTAAGGCCCGCCTGGACCAGCAAGGCGGACGACCCCAGCAGCAACAACTTGACGGGCAATCCCGTCACCGAATCCTCGTCCCAGAGGCGTTTGACCGTCTCAGACCAGCCCAGGACCTTCTGGACCTCGTCAACAATCAGGAGGACCTCATGCCGAGAGTCGGCCCGTCCGGTCTTGAGGCGGGCCAAGTCCCATTGCTGGGCGAGCCAAGCCCGGTCTTGCAGAGTTGGCTCGTCGGCGGAGACATAATGGCAGGGCATGTTCAGCAGCCGCATCAACTGCCTTGCCAACGTTGTCTTACCGACCTGACGAGGGCCGGCCAACACCTGAATGAAACGCCGCTCCTGCACCATCCGCGCCCGCAGGGTCTCAAACACAGGTCTTATGTACTGCTCCATACCACAGGATGATATCGAACTGTTTGCTCACTGTCATGAGTAATTTTACTCAATTCATTGAGCAAATTGTCGTATCCGTCAGCGCAGACGCAGATCTGGTTTTCGAATTCTGCGGCAGTCCGCTACTTCAGGGAGTATCGCAGGGCCGGAAAGACTGTTCTACCAGCGCGGGGCTAATACGCGCTTCACCTGCTCGTGGATACTCCTGGCGCAGTCGTAGAACTGCTGCGCATCCGCTCGGGTGGGCTTGCCGTTGGGAAGCAGGCCCAGTTCCCCGGCATAGCGGGCATCGATATACAACTTGTCCAGCTTTTCGATCAAGATCTCGTCGGCGTCGAAAATCACCTTGGGCCTGACAACCTCAAACAACCGGCCCAGGTTGTGAATTCGAATATGGCCCAGTTCGTACTCCTCGATGATCGCCTTGAGTGATTTCTCGATGCACTGCTGGGAATGAAATGCCACCATGTGGGCGAGGTACTCATCGGAGGCGATCCTCGCCATGACCCGTAAGTCGTCCTCCGCGGCCTTGAGCCACTGCTCAGTGACCGTTTTCATACAAGACCTCCCCCCGGGTCATCACCTCTCGGGCAAACATGCTATCTAATCGCACGAAGGCATGATGCATGGGTCTGGTATGGACGATCAGATCGATGGGGACGCTCTTGTTGATCTCGCGCAGACGCGCCGCCACCTTCAGATAATTCTGCATGTTCTCTTCGTAGTTGGCCGGCAGGAAGTCGTCCTGGGTCACAACGTACAGGTCGATATCGCTGTCCGGCGTCGGCTGGCCCCAGGCGTAGGAGCCGAAGAGGATCACTTTTTCCGGGCGTAGCGGCGCTAAGGCGTCGCGGATCCGCGTCTCCAATTCGGGCGACAGCTTGGTCGTACCGGTTGCCATGGGTGTATCTTATCCCCGGCGGGCACATAGCGCCAAGCCGGATCAGGCTGGAAGGCGGGGAATCCCGAGACGCAACCATTTGGCGGTACTACAGGGTGTCCGTGCCTTCTTCGCCTTGTTTCGTTCTTTGGGGCTTCTCTGTCTTCTCATTTGGTCTCGACTACGATGACCTCATGGATGTCCACACGGGGCACGGCAAAGTGGGTTTCGCCGTCGCGGTGTTCGAAGGAGAGCGCCAAGCCGGCGGGCTGCAGCGTGATCCTGGTCGGCTTGGCCACCTGGCGGATGGTCACCGCGAGCGGGCCGACGGGCGGGATGGAGTCCAGGATCGGCTCCTGGCGGTGCGGGCCGGCGGTGTTGACGAGGTTCACCGCCAGTCGGTTGTCACGCAGGCGGTTGATGACGACGTCCACGTCCGTTGAGCCCTTGACTTCCACCATCGGCTGGGGGAAAAGCTGCCGCACGAGATCGTTCAGGAATTGGCGCGATGCGTCGGTCGGGGCGGTCGCGTAGCGCTGGCCGAAGGCGAAGGGGACCGCCGCGATTTTGCCTTGGCCGAACTCCGCAATAGTGGCCGGGGGCTGGCCGTCCGGGGCTTGAAGAGAACGCCTTACGTCGTCACTACGAACCGCATCAAGTTCCGCCTGGAACAGGGCTGCGGTTTTGGGGCCGATCAGCAGGAGATTGCCGCCGGCTTTGACGTAGGCGGTCAGCTCGTCCTTGAAGGCCGGCTCCAGGTACTCCCATTCGGGTATGACGATCAGCGGGTACTCCGCCAGGCGGCCGGTGAGGTGGTGCTCGCCCAGGAGCTCCACGGAGTACTGGCTCTGCAGCAGGGCCTGCAGGGCGCCGCTCATCCGGGCCAGGTCGCGTGAGAACAGGCCGTTGATCTTGCGGTAATGGGCGGCGGTCGAGAACAACAGCGCCACCTGCGGCACCTGCGTCGCGTGGTGGCAGAGTTCCTGGCGGGCCCGGCAGAACTTCGCCACTTCCGCCATCACGGGGACCCGCTCGTCGTACACCGAGCCGTCGCGCTTCTGTTTGAAGTACGCCTGAAATCCCCCGCCCAGGGCCAGGACGACCGCCGCTTCGCGCTGCAACTGGACCGCGGTCTTCTGGTTCCGTCCGTCGGCGGTCTTGTTGCGGGAGAAGCTCCAGGCCATCAGGTCCCAGGGCACGCCCTGGCGGGTCAGGTAGCGTCCGGACAGGCGGGCGGAGTTGACGCTGTCGTCGGGGGCATAGTCGCCCGAGAGGAAGTCCACCGGCACACTGACCGGCTCGGGCATGTGGTCCGTGAAGGCCCAGTTGCTGCATAGTTGAAAGTCGGGGTGCGTCTTCTTCACTTCAGCGATGTAGTGCCGCAAGTACTGCCGGAACGCCTCGCGGTGGAACTGGAGGAACTCGAACCAGTGCGGCTCGCCGGGCTTGCGCGGCGCGGTCTCGAGGCCCGTCGCCCGGCGGAAGGCCTGCAACGCCGGCGCGCTGTAGTCCGGCACGGAGGCCCAGCAGTCGCCATCGACCCAGACGCCGTCCACGCCGTACGCGCCCGCCAGCTCGCGCAACTGCGGGATCAGCAGCGTGTCCGCGTAGGGGCCGAAGCGCGAGGTGGCCCGCTCGTTGGTCTTGCCGTCCGCGTTGACGGCGCCCCATTCGGGATGCCGGCGAATGGCCTCGGCGTCCCACACGCCGGAATAGTGCATGTAGAGCGCGACGCCGTGCTCCGCGGTCACCTGCCGCCACAGCTTCAGCGCATCGCCCGCGAAGCCGGGCGCCTGGTGACCGACCTTGGTCGGGTAGCTGGAGAGCCCCGGGTGTCCCTTGCAGTCGATCTGGATATAGTCCGGGCGGACCTGCTTGAGGATATTCTCGATCATCGCGCGGGTGGTATTCTTGCCGATCTCGTTGCAGTCCTTGCCCGCGTGGAAATCGTAGTGAATCCCCAGAAAGCTCTCGGCCCGCTTGAGGCGTTTGGGCATCTTCTCCTGCCCGTCGGAGGCCGGTGGTGACTTCAATTCCCCGTCGATCAGCAAGGCACCGGCGTACCAGCGCCGCGGCTCGTAGCGGGCGGGGTCATCGATCTTGTTCCCGTTGCGACTGAGAATCTGGGCCTTGGCAAAGAAGTTCGGCAGACCGCCCCGGGCCCGCAACTCGACCGCCGCACGGGACGGATTCGCGCGATCGCCGGAGCCCTCGTTCAGTGCCGTCCGCACCGCCCGGACCTGTTCCATCTGCGCTTCCGCCAACGCACCGATCGGGCCGGCTTGCGGGTCCCAGTTGGGTCCCATGTCCAGGGTGACAACACCTTCCCTGGCCACCACCGCACGGACCCACTGCACCCATTTCTCCGCCGGGTAGCGCGTATCCCGCGCGGACCAGCGGGAGCCCAGGTACGTCAGGGCATGCCACTGGGAGCCGTCCACCCACCGTGAGGTGGGCAGCACGTTGAAAGGCTCGTTCAACTCGCCGGCCGTGTAGTCCTCCGCCTGCGTGTGACGGATCAACCGAACACCGGGATTGAACGTCACCAGCGCGCTCGGGTTGCCATGCTTGGCCGCTTGGGCATAGACTTGGGCCATCTCCTCGTTGAAGCGGACTCTCTCGTAACCGCCGTCGAACCACCAGCCGGCCACTTTGTCCCCATAGCGGCCGGACCATTCCTGAATCACCCGGGCCCACTTGCGGGCGAACTCCAGGTCAATCGGCTGATCCCGTTTGCCTTCGGCCAGCCCGAAGGCCTTTTGCGCCCGCGCATCCTGGTTGGGCGTCTGGCACGGCAGATAGAGCATCAGCCTGATGCCCCTGGGCTGCAACACTCGATGCAGATCCAGCGGCAGATCCCGTGTCGAGCACCGCGCGCCGGGTGCGTAGCCGGTATAACGATCGTAAGTGGCGTTGGGCGCATTGAAGAAGCCGGAATTCTGACCCAGAGTGATGACGAAGTACTTCGCGCCGAGCGTCTCCAACTGCCGGGCCAGACCCTCCACATCGAACTCCTGGACCAGAGCAAGGCTCTTGGCGTCCCCCGGCAGAAGATGCATGAAGACGCCGTATTGGGCGTCCCGGAACCAGTCCGTGTTGGGATTGTTCACGGTCGCCTGGCTGCAAAGAGACGACACCAGCAGGA
>VGYL01000401.1 GCA_016872975.1 Planctomycetota bacterium | reverse complement strand
ATTCCGCCGGAAGTCCTCGCCACGAAGAGCTACGGCAAGATCGTGAACTTTTCCTCCATCTCCGGCCGGCGGGGCCGCAGTGTTCAAATGGCCTATGCCGCGAGCAAAGCCGCCATCATCAGCGTGACGCAATCGGCGGCCCTGGCTTTCGCTCCCTACAACATCAACGTCAACGCGGTCTGTCCGGGCGTGGTCCCGACGCCCATGTGGGACCAGATCGACCGGGACCGCAGCCGGCTCATGGGCGCCCAGCCGGGCGAAGCACTGAAGGCCTTCATCGAGAAGGTCCCGCTCCAGCGGGCCGGCACCCCCGAGGACGTGGCCGGGGCGGTGGCGTTTCTCTGCTCGGCGGATGCGGACTACATCACCGGCCAAACGCTCAACGTGGACGGTGGATTCGAGATGAATTGACACCTTGTATGATCGGCCGAGTAGTCCCAATGCGACGGTGGGTGCGTTTGTAGTGACGCCGCGAGGCGTTTCTTCGTGGGTTGGGCGTCCTCGCCCGACTTTTGGCGAGCGGGGACGGGGTCCCCAAACGCGAGGAATCGCGTTTGGGGCCCACGCTCGCCCTACGCGGAGATGTTCCGGACGCGCGCGACCGCAACTCGGTCGGAACTGAACCAGGCCGAAAACTGTGAGGTTTTTCTGTGCAGGTAAGACTCGCATACGGCAAGACCGGATTGGAGGTGGCTCTACCGGAGAGGCTTCGGGTGGATATCGTCCAACCCGGACACGTGGAGGCTCTGGCGGATCAAGCGGGCGCTGTGCGACAGGCCCTGGGCCAACCCGTCGGCGCGCGACCGCTGCGGGAATCGGTCCAAGCCGGGGACCGGATCGGGATCGTCTGCAACGATATCACCCGTCCGACGCCGTATCGTACGATCCTGCCGGTCCTGCTGGATGAATTGGGACACATTTCGCCGGAGGCAATCACTCTGTTCGTCGCCACGGGGACCCACCGGGCCAATACGCCGGACGAACTGCGGGCAATGTTCGGCGCGGACATCGTGCAGAGGTTCCGGATCGTGCAGAACGACGCTCACGACCGCGACTCGCATGCTCTGGTGGGCACCACCGATGGCAACGAGGTCTGGATTCACAAGGAATACCTGCGCTGTAGCGTGCGGATTCTGACGGGCTTCATCGAGCCGCACTTCTTCGCGGGTTTCTCCGGCGGCGGCAAGGCCTGCATGCCCGGATTGGCCGGGGTCGAGACGATTCTGGGAAACCACTGCGCCCGGAACATGGACCACCCGCTGGCGACGTGGGCGGTCACCCACGGCAACCCGATCTGGGAGGGGATTCGCGCGGCGGCTCTCCTGGCGGGGCCGGCTTTCCTGCTGAATGTGACGCTCAATCGGGACAAGCGGATCACCGGGGTCTTCGCCGGGGATCTGGATCAGGCGCACGAGTGCGGCTGCGCGTTCGTGCGCCAGCACGCCCTGACTCCCGTGCCGGCTTTGTACGATATCGTGATCACCAGCAATGCCGGCTTTCCCCTCGATCTGAATCTCTATCAGGCGGTGAAAGGCATGAGCGCCGCCGCCCGCGTCGTGAAACCGGGCGGAGCGATCCTCGTGGCGGCAGATTGCTGGGATGGCATCCCCGAGCACGGCCGGTACCGGCGCCTGCTCTGCGAGGCCGCGGACCCGCGGTCGCTTCTGGAACGGGTGCGGGCGGACGACTGCCGTTGCCAGGATGCCTGGCAGGCCCAGATCCACGCCCTGGTCTGTCAGAAGGCCGACGTGTACCTGTTCAGCCACAACCTGAGCGACGAACAGATCGAGCGGGCCCTGCTCCGGCCTTGCCGGGACATCGCAGAGACCGTGGTGCGGCTGTCGCAGGTACATGGCCGCGACGCCTCCATCTGCGTGCTGCCCGAAGGCCCGCAGACGGTTCCGTACGTGCAACAGTAACATGGGCGCGAGCGACTCATTGTTCTATGCATCTCGGCGTGGTAAAACCACAGGGTGGCATCACCAAGGCCTCCGGCCTTGACGATGGCTTTCTCGTGTACGGTCGAGGCATCGTCGAGGGCATCAAGCATCGTCAAAGGCAGGGCCTTTGGCGATGCCACCCTCGGCAACAAGGCAACGATGTGCAGAACAATGAAGCGCGATCGCCCATGGATTCAGGATTGTGGGCAAGGTGCCCACATTCTGTGAAAGGAGTCGATAACTGTGAAGATCGTGATAGCCCTGGACTCGTTCAAAGGATCGCTCACCGCGGTGCAGGCTTGCGATGTCGTCGCGGCGGCTGTTCGCTCCGTCGTGCCGGGGACCGAGGTTGTGACCAAGCCGATGGCCGACGGCGGCGAAGGTACGGCGTCGGTCCTCATGGCGGCCGCCGGCGGGCAGTGGGTCGGCCGGACGGTCATGGGCCCGCTGCCGGAGATGCAAGTCAAAGCCGGTTTCGTCTGGCTGCCTGGCGCGGAGGATCAAGAGCCGACCGCAGGTCGTGGCGAGGGCGTCCCGCCCTTGTGTCGCGAGGCCATCTTGGCCTTGCCTTACGAGGCCCCGACGCATCCGTCAGGTCCGAAGCACAAGGGCAAGATGCCCTCGCCACGAAGGGACAAGGGCGGGACGCCCTCGCCACAAGCTCACGGGCAAACAAGTTTGCCCGTGCCACCCATCGGCAGCTCGAAGGCAGGATGCCTGCGACACGGTGCGGCCCTGGTCGAGATGGCCACCGCCAGCGGCCTGCCGCTGTTGCGACCTGAGCAACGGAACCCCTTGAAGACGACCACCTATGGCACGGGGCAACTCATCCGAGCGGCTCTCGAGTACGGGGCGGACCATATCCTGCTCGCGATCGGCGGCAGTGCCACCGTCGATGGCGGCGTCGGTGCGGCGATGGCCCTGGGCTGGCGGTTTCTCGACGAGGACGGGCAGGAAATCGGCTTGGGCGGCGACCAACTCGCGCGGATCGCCCGGATCGTGGCACCCGTTTGTAGTGTGCCCGTCAGGGCATCTCGTAGCACGGGCATCTTGCCCGTGAGTAGCATGGGCCTGGGCCCCCAAACGCATTCGTTCGCGTTTGGGGACCCCGTCCCGCCCATGAATCATCGGCAGGATGCCGATGCCACGACGTCTCACGGCCGGGACGGCCGTGCTACTCATGGGCGGGACGCCCATGCTACGGGGACACCCGACGGTGTCCCGGCCGGCATGACAGTCGAGGTGCTGTGCGATGTGGACAACCCCTTGTGCGGCGCGCATGGCGCGGCACGAGTCTTCGGCCCTCAGAAGGGCGCGACACCGGAAATGGTGGAACAGCTTGACGCAGGTCTGGCCCATCTGGCTCGGCTGATCAAGGACCAACTGGGCCGGGATATTGCCGAGATGCCGGGAGCGGGAGCCGCGGGCGGTCTGGCAGCGGGAGCGGTAGCGTTTCTGGGGGCCCGCCTGGTGCCGGGGATCGATGCCGTCATGTCGCAGACGCGCCTGTCGGAGGCCGTCGCCGGGGCGGACTGGGTCATTACGGGCGAAGGCTCCTTCGATGAGCAGTCGTTGCGCGGCAAGGTTGTCTCCGGCGTCCTGCGGATCGCCCGCGCGGCCGGCGCGAGGGTCGCGGTTTGTGCCGGGCAAGTCCGCCTGGAGCCCCGGCAGTACCGGCAAGCCGGCATTGAGGCGGCGGTGTCCTGCATGGAGCCCGGGATGGAGTTGGAGTATGCCATGACGCATAGTGCGGAACTGCTGGACGCAGCCGCCCGCCGATTCGCGTGCGACTGCCTCGGGGCGCGAAGGGAGTAGGCGGCCAATGACTTCAGCACCCGGGCCGCGGCGGGGGGGGCCGTGATCTCCGGTCTGCGAGGTCAGGATTTCCTCTTGACGCCGCCCCCTGCGACGGGTAGGATGTTGGTGTGATTATCGGATCTCGTTGTGATTGCATCATCAAGGGCGTCTCGTTGATCGGGAGGGGGCAGGACATGTGTGAGAAGGAGGTAGCACCATGAGGCGGATTCGGCACGGTTTCACGCTGATCGAGTTGCTGGTCGTCATTTCCATCATCGCGATTCTCATGGCGATCATGATGCCGGCGTTGCAGCGGGTCAAGACGCAGGCCCAGGAGATGCGCTGCCGGGCGAATCTGAAGCAATACGGCCTGGTGCAGACGATGTACCTGGATGACTCGGACGGGCGCTATCCCTCGGCCTGGCGCTCGCTGGTCCGGACGGAAGCCCCGGTCTCGGGCTACCAGCGTTACTGCCGCTGGCACGATCCGCGCTATCCGGCGGACGGACCTCTGTGGAACTACATGCCGCAGTCCGAGGTCAACCTGTGCCCGACGTTCGCGGTGCTGGCCAAGAGCGAAGGGCAACGGCACCCCAGTCACGTGGCGACCAACCCCATCGTTCCATACTACAGCTACAGCATGAATTCTTACTTGGGTGCCAAGAGCGGCGACGCCGGCGGCTCGGCCGCCACGGACTCGACCGGCCGCGGTGGGGTCTACAAGCTCAGCGAAATTACCCGCAGTCGGGCCGAGGTGTTCTTCTTTGCCGAGGAGAACATGTGGCCCCGACCCGGCAACAGCAACGTGCTCAACGACAACGCCTTGTGCCCGGATGGACGCGACTGGTTCGGCACGTTCCACGGCGCCAAGCGGGGCGACTGGAACGGCGGTACGATCAACGCTGTATTCGTGGACGCCCACGTCGAGTCGGTCAAGTCCGGTCTGCAGGTGGCGCCGAACGGCACGGCGGACTACAGCACCGCCGACTTCGGCCGCTACGAAAAATTCGGCTGGCCCCACCGTCTACCCCCGAAATGACGACAGCCACATCAGGGCTGAGCGATCCACCGGAGGGACGCATCGACAGGCACGGGCTCCTTGATTTCGGCTTGTGTCGTTGGTCGTTGGACTGGCGATGCACCTGATTTGACAAACACCCTCGCCGGGGCTAATCTTGGTGAAAAGACCGACGGGCTGTTCCGTGGATGCCGTGGAGATGGGATACCTTGCTTGACGGAAAGGATCGCGTATGAAGGGTGAGTTTACGGCGATCATCGAGAGTGCTCCGGACGGGGGCTATTGGGCCATCTGCCCGGAAATTCCGGGAGCCAACGGCCAGGGCGAGACGGTTGAAGAAGCCAAAGAGAGCCTCAAGAAGGCGATCATCCTGATCCTGGAAGACCGGCTGGAAGACATTCGTCGTGGCTTGCCGGATGACGCCATTCAAGAGACGATCGCGATCTGATGAAACGGAAGGAATTGGAGAAACGATTGCGAATCGCCGGTTGTTTCCTGAAGAGGGAAGGTGCGGCACATTCCCTTTGGACAAACCCCAAGACAGGCGTTATCGAGGCCGTTCCCCGACACAGCGAGATCAAAGAGCCATTGGCCATGAAGATCCTGAAAAGCCTGGACGCGGAATAGGAGGCGGAACTTCCTCAGCGTGAGGGCTACGCTGGTCATGGACATGTGATCCGGAGCTTCGCCAGGTAGATGCTCGTTTTGCCCTCGTGGGTGGAGTAGTAGCTCAGGTAGAGCAAGTTGTCGTGCCAGACGAGGCCGGGGTAGCTCGTGTCGCCGCCGCTGGGGAATTTCAGGAGCTTGGTCATCTTGTGCTCGGTCATGTCGAGGTGGCACAGGGCGGTGTGGGCGCCGTCCTGGTGCATCCGGCCGGCGGCGAGCCAATAGCCGCTCGGCAGTTGGATCAGGTTCGGGCCGCCGAAGCCGTTGAACTCAGGGCCGAGGTCGTGCCACTGCCATTGGGTGTAGTCGCCCCGGCTGATCCCGAGCATGGCGCTGTAGGGCTGGTTGTCCCGCCGGTCCCGCCGGACGAGGGCGTAGCAGGTGCCCGAGGCATCGAAGCGAAGCGTCGTCTCATTCGGATAGCCCCCCTCCAAGAGCCGTCCGACCACCGGCTGGTACTCGATGCCGTTCTCGGTGGTCAACAGGTTCAGATACCGCTCGCCGGGTCCGGCGGCGTACGAGACGCCGTAGGCTTTGCCCCGGTGCCACGTCACACACCACAGCCACCGCCCCGGCTCCACCACGATCTGCGGCTTGGTCCAGTCCGTGCCGTCTTTCGAGAACGCGACAAAGGAGCCGGTCGGGGCGCTCTGGTTGTCCTTCTCGCGCGGCGCCGCCCCGCCCAGGAGCATGAGCCGATTGTCCGGCGTAACGGACAGGTGGGCATCCCGCAAATCATAACCATCGAGCGCGATCAGACCGGTCGAACTCCAGGTGTCCGCATCCCGTGAGCGCAGGACCCGGATGCGGCCGTCGGTGGAGACATGCCCGCGCCCCTCGCGGAACGCACAATAGAACTGCTCGTTCCAGC
>VGYL01000400.1 GCA_016872975.1 Planctomycetota bacterium | reverse complement strand
CTGCCGGAGCGAACCAGCCAACTCTTCGTGTGGTCGAAGTACTCAAGGGTGGACGTCCCCAGGCGCAGTCCTAGCCCGGAGTCCAGGGAAACCAGCCCGTCGTCGTCGATCTCACCGTCGGCGCCGCGCGTGTTGGCTACCGGCCGCACTTTCACGCAGGGGATGCTCACCGTTTCCCTGAGCTGCCAGTTGGCGGGGTTCAGGCAACTCGCGAGTTGCTCCAGGTTGTATCCCAGGTTCAGCAAGAAACGTTTGAGGCATTCCAGATCGAGGCTCTGGCAGTCCGCCCAGGGAACGCGGAACTCCCCGCACGCCCAATGCTTGAACGGCACCTGGACCTCCGCGAGGTAGGTCTCCCAGCGGCGGTCCAGATAGACGGGGAAACTGGCGTCGAACGAAACCAGGGCGCCAACCATGGAGAGCCCGCCCAGCCGGTCGACGATCGCTCTTAGACATGGGTGGAGGCTTCGCTCCACCGCTGCGACTCGCTGATCGACGATCTGCCGGAGCGAGATACGCTGGACCCAGTCGAGATTGTCGGAGCCGCTCGGCGGTGGTCCCCACCCATTGCCGGGGCTGCTCTTGACGCCCAGGTCGAAGCCGACACAGCCGAGGACCTCATAGGTCCGCCGCACGTCGTTGCGAAAGCTCAGGGTTTGTAGCGTAGAGCTGTTGAGATACCCGCCGCCGGGGCTGCGACCACAGAGGGCATAGATCGGAATGCCCGTTCCGTCCGCCCGAATGGCGCGGTGCGGCGCCATCACCCCCTGGTTCATTTGGAACATAGACGATGTCTTGAGGTCCTGTGTGGACGGATCGTTGACCACGGTCAGCGTCGTTAGCCAGAACTGCCGGGCGGAAGTCAGACCGGTCGCCTCGTAAAACTTCTGGAGCAGCGGGGGATTCGACTGAAGGAAGTCCGCTATTTCGCGCGTCCAGTCTGCCAAGCGGCTGCCCTCATGGGGTGTCGCGAGGGTCACGACGTACAGCGCGCGGTTGCGAAGGAAATTCGCGCGGAAGTGCTCCTTTGTCGTCACTGGGAAAGGATTCGACAGGAGGTAACGTGAGGCCAATCCCCCCATGCTGTGCCCGACTAACGCGATTTGCGGCTCCTGGTCTCCAGAAAAAGTCTGGTTGTACATACGGAAGATCTGGTTGACCAACTCCGAGGCTTGGGCCGCCAAGCTTTGTGAGCCGTCGCGGTAGGTCAGCATGACACTCAGATCCCGGCGAGTGGCGGTTGTGCTGATGCAATGGTCATTGATGTTGTTGTCGTCAACCGCGACCCGGGCAATGTTCTGGCCGAGAGGCGGGACGTAATAGGCGCCTTCCGGCCAGGTCTGTTCGTTCAGCCGCACGTTCGAGAAGGTGTAGAGGTCACCGGCGCCGGCGCCAAGGAGGCCGCGCACAAACTTGAAGCCCCATTCTTTGCGAGCGTACGTCAGGTGGCCGCAGACGGCATCTCGCCGGGCGGCCTGGCCGTGAACCAGCACGATCAGCTTGGGGCGCAACGGGCCGAAAAAGCCGCTGCCGGGATTCACGTTCGCGTTGGGGAATTCCGGATCGCGCGACGTGGGGGTCAAGGTCGGGGTCGCTACCTTCTCCGGCGTCGTAGCCCCGGCCGCGCGTTCGAGACGCGCGGCGCCTTGGCTAGGCAGAGCGCCGGCGGAGAGCATCAACGAGGCCGCAGCGATCAACCAACCGCAGGAACGGATCGACAGGAGGGTGCCTTCGGAACGGCTGCGACGATAGACAACTGGGGTCATGGATTCTCCTCTCAGGCGTGATGGGGCTTGGGATTTGGGACGTACACTGTGCTGTTTCCGAACGGACGCCACTCTTCACCTCTTCAACTCTGGCAGGTTCACAGAGATGCACAGAACATCATCGATGCACTTTCCAGCCACTCCGCACTATGGATTCTACGGCCCGCGGGTCTGGCCGTCAACGGGAAATTGTCACCGTTCTACGGTGCCGACCACTGGTGGCGTGAACATGGCAGAATCAGTGTCGCTGCATTCTGCTTCTGCCCTGCTTGACACCCGTACCTCCCCCGCCTACAATGAATCCGTCAAAGAACGTCTTGATAGACGGCTAATCGAAAACGAGGTTCAATCTTTGCTCCTGTTGCGGATGCGTGATATCCGCCATTTGGTTCCTCGGTTGAGGTATCTTGGGTAGAAGGAGTCCGCCATGCACCATTGCACGCACATCCTCCTGACGATTGTCATTCTCCCGTGGTCACTTGTATCCGGCGCCGGTGCGGCCCGGGTCACGTCCATCGATCTATGTACGGACGTCCGGGACGACGGCTTCACCGCCGTGAACGTCGTGCAGACGTTTGGGGTGGACACGCCCGTGATTCATGCGGTCGTGCACGTGGCGGAGGCGAAAGCTGGAACTGTCGTCAAAGGAACCTGGATTTCGATTGACGCGATTTCAGTCCCGAACTACCAGATTGACGCGGCCGAGCAGAAGATCCAGGGACGCGGTGCGGCGACCGGTCACTTCTCGTTGTCCCGGCCCACCAACGGCTGGCCCGAGGGCCGGTACCGCTTGGATGTGTATCTCGACAACCAGTTGGCCGGGGCCAAGACGTTCACTGTGCGTGCGCCGGAGCCCGAAGTGCCCCAGCCACCGGTGCTGGCCCGCGCAGCGGGGGAAGACCGGGACCAGATTCAGAAGAAACTCGGGGCGCTGCAGGCCGCGCACCAGGCCGGCATTCTCACCGGTCAGGAATACGCCGAGAAAAAGACGATCCTCGAGGCCCAGTTGCAGGATGCCGCGCCGGCTCTCGACGCCGGGACGCGCCAGCGGCTGGCGGCTCTGGAAGCGGCTTACCAAGCGGGCATTCTCAATGAGCAGGAATACCAGCAGAAGAAGGCCCTTCTAACCGGCGGGGCAACCAGGTCCGCGCTGGCGGACATGCCGTCCCCACCCGTCTCCCTCGGGGAGACAGACGGGCGTCCGGCCCCCACAGCGGCCGTCCGGGCCGGGCGGATCCATTCGCATCCGGCGGGCTTTTCCTTCTGGTACCCGGCGACGTGGACGATCCGTCCCCAAGACGAAATGCTGCAATTGGCTCCCGCGGACGCCGCACAGAGTCCGCAGGGCCCCTTGGAGTTGTACTTCCTGGCGACAGAGGACATCGCAGGCCAAGGCATCCAGAGCCCGACCGATGAACGGGTCATTCAGTACCTTGACCAACAGATCAAGAGCCTTTCCCCGGTGCTGACGTACGATCGTCAGCCCGCGACGATCCCGACTGGGGTCGGACCGGGGGCGGTTCTCGGCTGGCAGGCGACGTCTCCGGATGGACGCCGGATCACCGCGCGAGTCTATGTCGTGCTTGCCAAGCAGACGGCCGTGATGTTGATCGGCATGGGCTTACAGGAACGCATCGAGGCCCGGGAGGCCGACCTGCGGGACTTGTTTACCTCCGTCACGACCGGCCAGGCCGTGGCCCCAACGACGCCCGCGCGCGAAGATACGCCGCGAACGCCTGCACGGCCGAAAACTCCGGCACCTGCGCCGACCGATCCGGATGTGGGGCGACAATTGCAGGCTTTGGAGACCGCCCGACAGGCGGGGGTGCTGAACGACCAGGAATATGTCGCCAAGAAGAAGCTGCTGGAAGACCGACAGCCGCGGGCTGTGGACCCCGCCACACAACAGAAGCTGGAAGCCATCGAATCGGCTTATGGGGCGGGGATTCTTAGCGAGGAGGAGTACCGGCAGAAGAGAGCACAACTCCTCGGCGCGGCCCCGCGGGGGCCGGTTCCGCAGAGTTCAGCGGCGCCGGGGGCGGGCGTGTCGCCGCGACTCGAAGGCAAGACGTATCGGCACGTCATCGGCTTTACCTTCTGGCATCCGGCGGATTGGAGCGTAACGGAGCATGAAGAGATGCTGCAACTGGTCCCGCCGAATCCGAGCACGACACCCCAGGGGGAGCCGACCGAAGTCTACCTCATCCTCGGTGACAACAGTGTGGGAGACGAAGGCATCACCAGCCCGCAGGACCCGCGCATCGCCCAGTTTATGGATCAAGCCGTGGCACAACTCTCGCCCGCCTTGAAGCGCATCGGTACCCCGGCCCCCCTGGCGACGGCCACGGGTCAGGGTGTCGTAATGAATTGGGAAGGGCCGTCTCCCCGGGGCGGCATCGTTTGTGCCCGCGCCTATGTCAGCTTGATCAACAACTACGGTGTCGCCCTCGTGGCGATCTGCTTGAAGGACCGGCTCCCGGTACGCGAAGCCGAGTTGCAGCGGGTCTTTGCGTCCTTCACCTTTGGCGCGGGCGAGCGGGACCTCCAGATCGTAGGCACGTGGAGTTTCCTGACGACGAGCTCGCTGACGAACTGGTCCCCCTTCGAGACCGCCTACTCGCGAGCGCAGATGGTCTCGGACCGAACGGCGACACTGGTGATTGAGCCCGGTGGCACTTGGCGACGGCGGGACCAGACCCAGATGATCGCTGGCGCGGGCGGTGTCTGGTTGGAGAGCAACGACACCAAGGATAGTCAGGGGACCTGGTACGCCGGCAACGGGAGTCTGCACCTGATCTGGGACGACAAATCCTGGCAGGAATACAAATACGAGATTCGCCAGACCGCGGACGGCGTCCGTTTGCTCTTGGCCAGCGCCGGCAAGGGTGAGCTTTGGGAGCGGGCCAAGTAATCGCGCCCGGATCGCCCGGACCCGCCGCGTCGCTTCTCCGGTTGTCTTTCCGGCGAACGATAGGCCCTCGGTTTTCGCGGCGCCGCGGAGGAGCTGCGGCGGCGGGCGCATGGCCAAGACGACCGGCCGGTCGAGCCGGACCGCGAGCGCAAGAGCCTCTCCAGCGAGCAGACCTTCGCCACGGATCTCCGCGAGGAATCGATCCTGTCGAGCGTGCTCTTGGAGGAGGTCGAGGAAGTGGCCGAGCGTCTCCGCCGCCACGGGCTCAAGGCCCGGACGATCACGCTGAAGCTGCGCTACGGCGACTTCCGCACCGTGACGCGCAGCGAGACCCTGAAGGAAGCGACGAACCTGACCAAGCCCCTGTGGGAGGCCGCCGAGCGGGTCTTCCGGAAATGGCAGATGCGGTCCGGCGGGCCGCTGCGCCTGCTCGGCTTCGCCGCCTCCGGCCTGGAGCCCGAGCACGCCGGACAGCAATGGCTCTTCCCCGACCCCGAGCAGGAGAAGCTCAAGCGACTCGACGACATCGTCGACAAGATCCGCGACCGCTACGGTAAAGGGGCTGTCCGGCGGGGCCTCACCGCCGACCCGGATACGCGTGAATCCACTGACTGATCTGCTCGCTCTGGCGCGGCGAAGTCTCTCTGCAACAGCGATCTTGCGGGAAGATGGAGGTTGCCTCGAAAACGAACCCAGCGTATACTGGGCCGACCATCGCCTCCGGGCGTACACTCGACTTAAGGAGCACGACAGTGAAGATAGTGAAACTCCTGGGCACAGTCTTCGTCGTTGTAGGTGTCCTTTTATTGGCCGGCGGCTTTCTCAGTTACAGGTATACCCGACGATTTCTGACCCACTCGACCGTCGCGAGTGGAGAAGTCATCAATCTGGTCTTCCAGGCGAGTTCTGACTTTGACTCGCGGACCTCAAGTACCGGCACATATCACCCGGTCATCCGTTTCGAGACGGCCGGCCGCGAGACAATCGAGTTCATGAGCAACACCGGCAACAATCCACCTTCCCACCGCAAAGGGGACACGGTCACAGTACGTTACGATCCCAACGATCCGTATACGGCGCGTGTGGATTCTTGGGCTTCCCTGTGGCTGCTGGCCCTCATCCCCGCCAGCCTGGGACTGCTCTTGGCGAGCACGGGCGGCATTATGATCGGGATCATGATTCGATCCGCCGGCCTTATGAAGTACCTGCAGGATTTCGGACGCGACATCACCACGGAATTCCAGTCTGTCTCGCTGGACACGTCCGTCACCGTCAACGGCCGGCACCCGTATCGGATCTACGCGCAGTGGCACGATCCAACCCAGAACAAGATCGTCACCTTCAAGAGCAAGGCGATCTGGTTCAATCCTGTGAAGTACATTCAAGGCAAAGAGATCGAAGTCCGTATCGATCCGAACAACCCCAGGAAGTACTTCATGGATACGTCCTTCCTGCCGGAAGCGGAATAGTACGGCATCTCTTCATCCACGCTTCTTGATCCAGGCGGCACTGCCGCGTACGCGTCACACACGGCCTTACCGGCGCACCGGTATCGGCGTGGTGGTCCCGATGGACGGCAATGGCGGCCAGGTACTGCGCGGGCCGGGGCCGGGGAGCGGGCCGGCGCTG
>VGYL01000399.1 GCA_016872975.1 Planctomycetota bacterium | reverse complement strand
ACGTCTGACGTGACGTCGAACGTACGACGTCTGACGAAACGAGTCGCGCAACCGCAACCGCTGGACGATCATTACCCTACCGGCGCTCCCAGCATCTGCTCGATTTCCGCACGTTTCTCCTTCAGCATCTCTTCGGTCCTGGCCTCGATGTTCAAGCGCAGCAACGGCTCGGTATTGCTGGGCCGGCAGTTGAACCACCACTCCTTGAAACCGACGGTGACGCCGTCGAGATGATCGACCTGGCCTTCGCTGTAGCGTCGGGCCAGCTCCTCCATCTTGGCCTGCTTGTTGTCCACCTGGAAATTGATCTCGCCGCTGCCGGCGTAGCGTCGCAGCGGTCGGATCAATTCGCTCATGGGTTTGTTGGCGGCGTCGAGCACGTTGAGCGTGTGCACCAGCGTGATCATCGCCGAGTCGGTGTAGTAGTTCTGCTCAAAATAGAAGTGCCCCGACAGCTCGCCGCCGAAGATCGCGTGCGTGTCGCGCATGGCCTTCTTCATGTAGGCGTGCCCGACGCGCTCCCGCCGGGGCGTCCCGCCGTGCTTGATGATCTCTTCCATCACGACCCGGCTGCTCCGCAGATCGTACACGATGGCCGATCTCGGCTTTTTCTCCAGGAAGTACGGCACCAGCAGCGCGGTCAACAGATCGCAGGGAATCGTCGCGCCGTTCTCGTCCACGAGGAGCATCCGGTCGGCATCGCCGTCGAAGCACACGCCGAAATGGCAGATGTCCTTCCGCACCGCCGCTTTGACCTGGGCGAGGTTCTTCTCCTTCAAGGGGTCGGGGTCGTGCTTGAATTTCCCGGTGTGCTCGAAGTTGATCTGGACCACGTCGAGCGGGGTGTCCTCGAACAGCAGGGGAACCGCTTTGCCCGCCATGCCGTTCGAGGCATCGATCGCCATCTTCTTCCTTCGGAGGTTGGGTCGGAGGAACTGCAGGACGTGCTTCTGGTATTCCGGCCACAGGTTCCGCTGCTCCAAGGGGCCCGTCGGATTGCCCTTGGTGTGCAGCAGCGCGGTCGCCAGATGCTTGATCTCCTTGAGACCGGTATCGATCCCGATGGGAATGGCCCCTTTGCCGGAGATCTTGAAGCCGTTGTACTGGGCGGGGTTGTGTGACGCGGTCACCTGGATGCCGCCGCTGGTCCCCAGATGATTGATGGCAAAGTACATCTGCGGCGTGTCGATCATCCCGATGTCGATCACGCCCGCGCCGGCGGACCGGATGCCCTCGATCAGGGCCTGGGCCAGCGGCTCGCTGTGCGTCC
Organism: Planctomycetota bacterium; assembly: GCA_016872975.1. GTDB lineage: Bacteria > Planctomycetota > Phycisphaerae > Sedimentisphaerales > Anaerobacaceae > PLanc-01. Next base: position 5,037 of record VGYL01000399.1, on the reverse strand, counting down.
GCATGTCGCGCCCGACGCACAGGGCGGTCGATTCCGCCCGGCCGCGCTCGTAGCCCTTGATCAGCGACGGCAGGAACCGCGCCGTCGCGTGCCCGATCTTCCACGCATCGTCCTCACTGAGATCTTCGGGGTACACGCCCCGGATGTCGTACGCCTTGAAGATTTCCGCATTCATGACACTCACTCCTTTGGTCCGACCGCGTAGGACCCCCACCCTCGGGGGTCGTTGCCGTGTCGCGGACGTCTCGTCCGCGCGTGTCGAAGGCGAAACGCCTTCGACATCCGCGGGCAAGATGCCCGCGACACGAGAGACGCCTTCGACACGGCGCGGGCAGGATGCCCGCGACACGGAACTGCTCATCATGCCGGCCAGAGTCTACCACAACCCCATGTTGTCCCACAAGACGGCTTTCTGTCCATTTCCGGATACTTGACAGCCGGCGCCTCGGGTAGTACCCTGTGGAGAAGCGGAGCCGAGGTGGGCGTCCCGGGCCGTGGCGGCGGAGTCCGACCTGTGGGCATGCATTAGACCCTGATCGTGCCACCGTAGAATTCGAGGTGAGAGATGATGAGACATCTGCCTGCGTTTCCCGTTGCGGCGGTCCTGGCCATGGGCCTGGGGCCGGCTCTGTTTGCGCCGGTCCAAGAACTACGGATATGCAGCTCGGCCCGAGCGACGGACCTCGCTGCCCAGTCCCCGCCGGAGGCCGCGGTCTTCGAGATGATCTATTGCGGACTCGACAGGCCCGATGACCCCTTGATTTATCGCTCTTTCTGGGGTTTCGGCGGATCGAGCGATGCGAAGGACCCGTTTGTCCAAGCGGTCCGGAAGCAGGCCCAGGAATGCACCGTCGTGTACAACCGGGCCCTGCCGAAGGCCCAGTGGTCGGTCGTGGAACTCAAGGACGGCGAGCCGAGCGCCTTCTATTTCGATGTCAACGCGGATGGCGAACTGTCCGAGGCGGAGAAGTCCCTGCCCGTGGCGTCGTCGAGATCGATCTTCGGGTTTCCCTATGTATTCATCACGTCCGACTTCCTGCTGCGCACGGAGCAGCGGGAAATCCCCTTCCGCGTCATGCTCGTCGGCCAGAGGTCCGGGCCCCAGATCCATTACATGTGGAGCCCCGCCGGCGTGCTGGAGGGCCAAGCGACCCTGGCCGGTGAGCCACGGCGGCTGGTCCTCTATGCGAACGGGTTCAGCGGGTCCTTCACGGACTTCGGCTCGTGCTCCTTCATGCTCCTGCCGGCCGGGCACGAACTGGAGGGATATCTGCCGCGGTCCCCGTTGAGCAGCCTCATCCGGCACCAGGAGACGTTCTACCGGGTCAAGCTTTCCGGTGCCCATGAGAAGGACAAGACGCTCCGTGTCATCTTCGAGAAGGATACCACGCCCACGGGCCAACTGGCCCCCGAGGTGCGGGGAACAGAGCCGCTCCAGGCCCGCATCGCCTCGGCCACGATCAACGGCGCGACGGACAACACCATTCACTTCGTCGTGTCCGACCTCAAGGCCCCCCTGCCCGAGGGCCGGTACCGCCTGAGCTACGGCACAGTCCACTACGGGGTCCAGAACGAGGACTGGCGGATCACGTTCAGCGAAGGTCCCGCGTTCGAGATCCATGCCGACAAGGTCCAACCCATGGAGTTGGGCGGGCTGACGCTGTCCGTCAACGCCGTTGAGGAAAAGGATCGTTACAATCAGGACGCCCAGGAGCGATCGGCGTATGCCAAAGGCACGACGGTCTACTTGACCCCGCAGATCAAGGGCAAGGCCGGCGAGGTCTACACGCGCGTCTCGCAGAAGAATGCCGGGGGAAACAACTTCACCGATGTCAAACCGCACGTCACGATCGTCGATCCGGACGGCAAAACGGTGGCTTCGGCCGACCTGGAATACGGCTGAGGCGGCCGCTGCGGGTTCTCGTGGCGAGAACCGAAGGCCAAGACGGGTCGATACACGGTCACCATGTCGCAGGATACCGGGCCGCTGGCCGGGATGCTCCAAGGCAAGCTGGTACTGACGCTGGAGTGAGTCCGCGTCGGGATCCCTGATCCTGCACATCGACGATTCCCGACATTGACGACGCCGGGCGGGCGAACCCGGTGTAGGGGTCGGCGTATGTCCAGAGTTCCACGCGTGTGTGCAGGTGTGGTTTTCAATTCGGTACTTGTGTTGACAAGGAGGTCGGCATGAGGACATGGAGGAACACCCACATTCTTGGTCTGGCCCTGTTGTTGACGGCCCTGGCGCCGGCCGTCGGCCCGGCCCAGGACGATCGGCCCGGGTACACGCTGACGATCACGCCGGCGAATCCTACCGCGCAGGATGTCCTGACCTTGACGATCTCCGGCACGTGGTCGGACGACTGTCCGCCCAACAAGCTCAAAGTCGAGGTCCAGGGCATAGGCATTTTCATCGACATGCTGCTGCCGGGCTTCGAAGAGGGGATCGTGCCCACGTGCAAGCCCGTCAAGACCGCATGGCAGGTCACCACAACGATCGGTCCCCTGCCGGCGGACGCATACAGGGTCTATGCCCGCGGCGTCATGCATGGATACGCCGGCGGCTACGCGAAAATCGGCGAGCTTCTGGTGCGTGCCGCGGGCGATGTTGGGCCGGACCCGAGCACCGGGGCCCCAGAGAAGCCCGCGGAGCCCGTGCCGGACCCCGGCGCCGCAAGCCCAAAGACACCCGCAAAGCCCGAGCCCCAGCCGGACCCGGGAAGTGCCGATGTACCCGCCGGGCCCAGTGAGCCGAAGCCCAGCCTGCCGCGCGAGTTGATCCCGCCGGAAGGTCTGGAGCTTGGGGTTTCCATGGTTCTGATGGACGCGACCGCCTGCCCCGACGCGGGACTGGAGACCGGGCGCTGCGGCATCATTCTCTGCGACATGGATGGCGATCCGGCCGGGAGAATTCAGGTGACCTGGTACTTCTACGGACAGGGCTGGAGCGACAAATGCACCGACGCCGAGGGCCTGACCGTGGCCTTTCCGTCCAAGTCCGCCCGGTGGATGGACACCAAGAAGGTGCCCCTGGCCATCTGGTTCGATCGATGCGGCACTCTCGAGAAAGGACAAGACGACTGTGTCCTCCTCAAGACCGAGGCGGGCCACGTCTACAACCTGATCGGGGGGCACCTCCTGAACGAGGGAGTCGGCCCCACGGACCAATTCCATTTTGGCGATCGCGTCCGCGTGCGGGGTCTGCTGCAGGCCTGCGGCCCCCGCCTGGAGGCGGCGTGCCTGTGCCCGAAGCAAAAGGGCGACGTTCACTGGCCGATCCTCACGCTGCACATCCCGCCGGAGGAGACCCGCAGTGAAGCACGCGAAGCGTGCCCCGGCGACATCCTTGGCATCGACATGGCCCACCGTCAGGTATGGCTGGCGCGAGATCCGCAGTGCCCGGGCGGCAAGCACACGCTCCGGGGCTCCGCCACGACGGCCCTGAGCTCCAGCAGCGGCGCCGCTCTCGCGATCGCGGTCACACCCCTGGCGGGCATCGGCGGGAAGTGGAAGGCCTCGCTTTCGCCCGAGAGACTCAATGCCAACCAGTGGACGTCGATCAACATCACTATCGGCGTCGAGGACATCGATCTGAGCGAGTTCGCTCTCGGCGAAGACGTATTGGTGGCGGATTTCACATTCGGTCCCCGATAATGGGCCCGTGCCTACACGCGCCGGTCCCGGCGCCGGTTCCCTGACCGGCGCCCGACGCGAACGATCACCGATCCCGGCGGCGGCAGGCGGACGTGAGCCGCCGCCGGTCCGGCCTTGCGTGAGGCACGCGTTGGTGGTATCTGTGGCGGCATGACCCAGGAGAAAGAAACAGGAGAGCCGGACCGCCAGACTCCCAGGCACCTGCCACATCGGGAGTGGCTCCAAGCCTACCCGGACCAACAGGAGCGCGACCGGGTTCGATCGCAGGGCTTCGAGGCACGCTGGTCCATCATCCGCCTGATCGTCTTCGTGGCAGGCGTTGCCGGCGTGGTGCTGCTGCGACGCGATCTCCCGGCCACAGGATTGGCCGGGACAATCGCCGCGCTCGTCTTTGCGGGAGCCATCTGGCAGCACACGAAGTGGCAGAGCCGGCGCACTCTTGCGGAACGCCTCCTCATCGTCGTGGAGGAGTCACTGCACGCGACCAACCGTCGGGATCGGCCCGCGCGCTCCTGGCAGCGTCCGGAAGACCCGACGAACCTGCCGGCCGACCTCCCTGTCATCCTCGAGCCCGGTCCCACCTGGCCTCTGAGCGAGCAAGAGCAGGATGATCTGGACCTCTATGGCCCACCCGTGGGGGTTTTCGGGCTGTTGAACCGGACCTCGACGGCACTGGGCGCGCGCCGGCTGCGCGACATGCTCGACCGGCCCTGCCTGTCGGGGGCGCACATCCAGCGGCGTCAGCAGGCCGTCGGCCGGCTCGACAAACACAATGAGCTGCGCTTCGGTCTGATGGCCACTCTCGTCCCCTTGCGCAGCCATTCCGAAAAACTCGACAGAATGGTCCGGCTCCTCCATACGACCGAACGCCCGCCGCGGTCAGTTGTGGATCGTGGAGCACGATCGCATCCGAGTCCGCAGCTGAAACGATGGAAGAGGGGATAGGTGGGGAAGAACCGGGGATAGACGCCGGCTATTGACGTCTATGATTCTTAGCTGTCCCCTTGATTCCGAGTCGCTAAAGCTTATCCTAAGGGTTGACCCTGGAAGTCCCCCGTACCTGCCCAAAGGCACCGACCTGACTCAGGTTACCGACGCGCAACTGCGCGGCTACGTCCGCCAGCTCAATCACCGGCCCCGCAAGTGCCTCGACTTCCGAACCGCCTTAGTTCAAGTTTCGCCCTTTTTGAGGGGTAGTTTGCGGAAAAAGAAAAGTCGGCCTCCATGCCGAAAATTAGGACAACAGGGATGCGTTCGAAAAATCCCAAGGTCCCAATTGCAGGGAGGCCGAACATGGAATGTACCTCATCGTTCACGGCGTTGCTATGGGAATTGCGCAGCGTTTTTACGCAACCGAGCTTCCAGATTTTCTTATCCCTG
>VGYL01000398.1 GCA_016872975.1 Planctomycetota bacterium | reverse complement strand
AAGTCGCCACATACGCTAGACAAGTTTCGCTTCCGCGTAGTGTACGCCGTCCAGCCCAGCGTGTGAGTGGGCACGAAAAACTTTGTCATGCCGGCCAACTCGAAAACTCAAATCAGTGGTAGTCTGATGTTATATCTGCACCCACTGTTCATTATGCGTTTCACTGATGTGTTCATGTGTTTTCCGACGTTGATCATCATCATCACGGTCGTCTCCTTCGTGGGTCCGAGCGTCTACAACGCCATGGTAGTCATCGGGATCTTCGGCTGGACAGGCATGGCCAGACTGGTTCGTGGCGAGTTTCTCTCTCTCAGGCAGCGACCGTTTGTGGAAGCCGCCCGAAGCCTTGGGGCTCCTTCATCGCGCATCATTTTCCGTCACCTGCTCCCTAACAGCATTGGCCCGGTGATTGTGAGTGCTACCTTCGGCATGGCAGGCGCCATTCTCACGGAGGCCGGTCTCTCCTATTTGGGTTTGGGCGTACAAGCCCCGACGCCCAGTTGGGGGAACATGCTGAACGCAGCGCGCAGTCTGACGCAGTTGCAGACCATGCCCTGGCTGTGGATCTCACCGGGAATCATGATTATCATTGCCGTCCTTGCCATCAATTTCATCGGCGATGGCTTGCGTGACGCGCTAGACCCACGCGCGTTGGAACGCTGACGATCATTAGCTGTTCGACTGGAGAGCGAGCTTCCCATGGACGCAATGACACCCCCTGGCCACGATAGCTGGACGCCCGCCGCGCTGGCACGAGAGGCCATTGACCAACTGAACCCTGACCATGCGCGCATCGCACTGGGGCGCCAGCGGGTTGGGCATGTGTGGGCATGGCGAGAACAACAGGCATTGCCCATCCTCTTGACGGGCCTCCGTGAGCCCCCACCCAATGACCCCGACTATCCCTTCCGCAGGTTTGATCACGGCCAGCAATTCTACGACCGGGATAAGATGCTCTTCGAGGCCGTCTGGCCGCTCCTCGATGCACAAAGCCCCGCTGCCTGGGGTGATTCCGAACCAGCAATACGCGCTAATTTCGGTGTGGTCCTTGTACCCAGTTGCTTCGGTGTTGCCTATGAGGTTCTATCTCACACCTTGCCGTGGATCCGGCAGCACTTGAGCAAACAGGAAACCGCTCAAGCAATACGGACCATTGACCCAGCGACGATTCCCCAGCGAGGGATCATGCCACGCGCATTGGACTACGCGGCCTACTTCAAGACGCAGATGGGAGATAGGGCGCGGGTGACCACTTCACACAATCAGAGCCCGTTTGACATTGCCCACCTTATTCGGGGAGACGACCTTTTCTACGATCTGTACGACGATCCATCTTTCGTCCATGACCTGATGGAAGCCTGCACCGAGGCCTATATCGCCGTCGCGCACGCGTTTGAGGATCTGCTCGGAAACCCACCGGACGGACTTCAGGGAGAGAAGGCTTTCTCGGACATGCCCCGGGTCAGTTGCGCCGACGATTCTGCAACCCTTCTCGGCCCGCAGCAATTCGAGGAGTTCGGCCTGCCCTATGCCCGTCGCGCCATGGCGGAGTTCGGTGGAGGGGTCGTGCATTTTTGCGGCAACGGCAAGCACATTCTGCGGGGCTACCTGGCTGCACCCGAGGTCAGAGGCATCAACCTGGGCCAGCCAGAGCTCTATGACCCCGCCCAGTTGATGCCGATGATGCTTGACTCTCGAAAAGTGTACGCGGGATCATGGCCGATCCTCCCCGGAGAGGCTCTGGATGGCTACATCGATCGGATCTTGTCCCCTCTGGGAGGCCGTCACCAAGGTATGATCCTTGGCCTGGACCGATACCAGTTTGGGATTCTCCCTGAGCAAGTGGCGGCGCGCTGGTACCAGTACCAGCAACAGGGTTAGCTCGCAGTTCGTTCGGGCGTGACGGCCAGCAGTGCTTTCGTGCGTTATGATTGAGGGTGGCGAACACACCAATTCAACCTGTATCATTCCGGCCTGGCCGGGTTAGGGAGGAGAGAGCCCCATGTCCGACAAATCAGCTCGCGTGGTGTACATGAACGGCCAGTTTGTGGCCGAAGCTGACGCCAAGGTTTCAATCTTCGACTCGGCGCTCATGTTCGGCGACATGGTGTTCGAGATGACGCGCTCGTTCAACAAGAAGCAGTTCATGCTGCGCCAGCACCTGGAGCGCCTGTATCGGGGGATCAAACAGCTCCACATCCCGATCGGCATGGCGATCGACGAGATGGAGCAGGCCATCTACCGGACGATAGAGGCGAACGAACCGGTGTTCGAGGCGCACGACGAGCATCGCCTGATGATCAATGTCTCGCGCGGCCCGTTGGCGATGTACAAGATCGTCTTCGGCGGCAAGATCGAGCCGACGGTGAGCATTGCCGACTTCCCCGTCAAGTGGACGGTCGCGTCGCTGGCGCATTTCTACGACGACGGGATCCATTGCGTCACCCCTTCACAGCGCGCGATCCCGGCGACCCTGCTGGATCCTAAGATCAAGAACCGCAGCCGGATGTATCTTCAGGTGGCGAATCTGCAGGTGTCGTTGTTGGACGATCCCAACGCGATGGCGCTGCTGCTGGACCCGGACGGCTTCGTTACCGAGGGCACCGGCGCCAACTTCTTCATCGTGCGCGATGGCTGCCTGGTGACGCCGGAGCCGCGCAACTGTCTGCGCGGCACGCGGCGGGCCTATGTCCTCGATCTCGCACAGCGGCTGGGGCTGCCAACGCAGGAGACGAATATCGAGCTCTATGACGTGGCGAGCGCGGACGAGGCATTCTTCACCTCGACGGCCTTCTCGATGCTGCCGTGCACCAAGATCAACGGTCTCCTGATCGGGGATGGCAAACCGGGGCTCGTCTTCGCGCGGCTGATCGGCGCGTGGAGCGAGGAAGTGGGGGTGGACATCATCGCGCAGACCAAGGCGTTCGCCGCCGAGGTAGGCGCGCTGACCTCGGGGACCAGCATGTACCGTTTCGCAAAGGAAAAGGCGTGAAGCTCAAAGAAGGCGTTCAGGAGACGACATGATGAAATACGAAATGACATCCAGAGACCGCATACTCGCCGCCACCCGGCGCCAGCCGGTGGATCACATCCCGCTGGGGCAACTATTCCACAGCACCGTGCTCAACACGCCCGCCGACAAACAATGGCACGACCAGTTCGAACGCGCGCGGGTGATGAAGGAGTTGGGGATCGACCCCACCATCGACATCTGGATGCCCGCTCCCGAGGCGCCGCCGGAGATTCCGGTGCGCAGATGGACGGAGACGGATGCCGACGGCACGAAGCTGCTCTGTGCGGCCTATGAGACGCCGGCCGGAACCCTGACCGCGAAGGTCCGGTGCACGGAGAGTGACTGGTACGACGCTACTCACTACCGCTTCATGCCGCGCTGGGATGGCAATGCCCATCGCGATCCGGACCAATACGATCGCATTGACATGATGGACGACTTCTTTACGCGGCGCTACAGGGTGCCGCTGGTCAAAGGGCCGGAGGACCTCGATGCGTTCGCGTATCTGCTTCGGGCCCCGACCGGCGGCTACCGGGACCTGTGGATCCGCAACGCGCGCAAGGCGAAGGCCATCGCGCAGGAACTGGGCCTGGCAACCCAGGCCCGGCGTGTGGCGATCGGCGACTGGTTCATGTGGGTCTGCTGGATCGAGGACTTCTGCATGCAGATGGTGGAGAACCCCGGCTACGCGGAGCGCTTCTACGACATCGTCCAGAACTACAACCGGCAGATCCTCGCCATGGTGCTGGAGGTCGAGCCGGATATCGTCCAGTATCGGGGCTGGTACGACACCCCCGACTACTGGGGACCCAAACGTCTCCGCACGGTCCTGGCGCCCAGGATCCAGGAGCTGGCCGCCCAGGCGCACGCCGGCGGCTCGCTCTTCTGCTACCTGTTGACCGAGGGCTACACGGTCTACCGCAACATCCTGGCCGACATGAACGTGGATGCTTTCCTGGGGCTGGAACCTCTGGCCGCGCGCAAGAGCGAGGACTTTGCCGCGATCAAGGCGGCGTTGGGCCCGCGCCACTGCATCTGGGGCGGGGTGAACGCGCCCGTGACGGTGGGCATGGGCACGGACGAGGAGATCGACGCGGCGGTCCGCACCGCGATCGAGACTCTGGGCCCCACGGGCCTGATCCTCAACGCCTGCATGTACCTGTATGACGACGACGTGAGCTGGGATCGGTTCATGTTGCTGATCGACGCGTGGAGGAGGAACGCTGCATGAAAACAACCATGTCTTCCCGGGAGCGCATCCTGGCCACCTGCGCGCACCAACCGGTCGATCACGTGCCGCTGCATCTGGAGGTGCATCCCAGCTACCTGCAGTATGATCCGCAGGTCGCGACCTGGCGGGACCAGTTCGAGCGCACCGACGCCCTGTTGGCCCTGGGGGTGGATGCCATGTCCGAGGTCTGGCTGCCTGACCCGTCCTTCTACCCGGATGTGCGGGTGTGCACCTGGCGCGAGGAAAGGGACGGCGAGGTCCTGCTGGGCAAGGAATACTCGACACCCGCCGGCCCGCTGCGGCAGATCATCAGGGAAACCCCTGACCTCTACACCTGGCACAAGATCAACCGCAACACGCGCGGGCCGATCGCCGATCTGATCGACGGGGTCGGGTTGCTGGAAGATGTCAACCCCTCGCGCAGCGTGGAGTTCCTGGTCAAAGGCCCTGAAGACCTGCCCCGCATGCGCTACCTGTTCCAGCCGCTATCCGGCGCTGCGCTGGATCGCTGGCGGGAGGACGCGCTGTACGCCAAGCGGGAGGCCGAGAAGCGTCGCGTGATCTTCCTGGCCCGGCGCACCTGGTGCGGGTCGGCCCTGCTGTGGCTGACTGATGTGCAGCAGTCCATCTGCACCTTCAAGACCGATCCCGGTTTCGTGGACGAACTCTTGGAGATCATCCATGGCTGGCAGATGCTCACGCTGGCTCGCGTGCTGGAGATCGGGGTGGACATGGTCACCCGCTTCGGCTACTACGATATCCCCGATTTCTGGGGCCGCAAATACTTCGATCGCTACCTGTGCCCCCGGATGGACGCCGAGGCCGATCTTGTTCACGCGGCCGGGGCGCTGTTGAGCCAGCAGCAGAGTGAAGGGCTGACCCAGCAAGTAGATCTGTACAAGGCGATGAAGGTGGACGTGCTTCGGGACGTTGACCCCGTGCAGGGCGGAGAGGATATGGCCTTGCTCAAGCGCGAGTTGGGGGCCACCAAGACCCTGATGGGTGGCATCAACGGGGACCTGCACCTGGCCAACGCCTCCGCCGAGGGGATTGAGGAGACGGTGCGCCGCACCCTCGAGCTCATGGCGCCAGGAGGCGGCTTCATCATGCACGTCATCCCGGGCGTGTATGGTGGGGTGCCGTGGTCCAATGTGCTCCGGCTCATCGAGTCCTGGAGGAAGCAGGCTGGAGGCTGACATGAAGTCACACACGGACTTGTCCCAGCAGGACCTGTTCATTTCCGGTCAGAACGGCTACCACACCTACCGTATCCCGGCCATCATAGCCACGACCCAAGGCACGCTGCTGGCGTTCTGTGAAGGGCGCACGTCCTGCAGTTCAGACACCGGCGATATCGACATCGTGTCGCGCCGCAGCTTCGACGGCGGGTTGACCTGGACGCCGATGCAGGTTGTGACGGATATGGGTCAGGACACAATCGGCAATCCCTGTCCGGTCGTGGATCACGCGACAGGCACGATCTGGCTTCCGCTGTGCTGGAACGCACGCCTGGGCCCGGAGTCGCAGATCGTCATCGGCCGGGCTCAGCGCACCGTCTGGCTCTGCAAGAGCACAGACGATGGCGCGAGCTGGACTGCACCGGTGGAGATCACGCAGCAGGTGAAGCGGCCAGAGTGGCGCTGGTACGCCACGGGACCAGGACACGGTGTTCAGTTGGCTGACGGCCGCCTGGTCGTGCCATGCGACTTCAGCGCGGGCGATCCTGACCCCGAGCACAACCACCTAGGCTCGCACGTCATCTTCAGCGACGACCATGGGGCGAGCTGGCAGATCGGCGGCGTCATTCACGGGAGGGTCGAAGAGTGTGCAGTAGCGCCGCTGGGCGACGGGCGGCTCTATCTGAATATGCGCGCCCGCCATGGCCTTAACCGCCGTGCGGTAGCCTGGAGCACCGACGACGGGATGACCTGGTCGCCCGTCACGCTCGATCAGGCATTGGTTGAGCCGATCTGTCAGGCCGGCGTGCAGGCGCTGGGCGGTCAGCGCGTGCTCTTCTCCAATCCGGCAAGCACCCAACGCGAGAACCTGACGGTGCGCCTGAGCGA
>VGYL01000397.1 GCA_016872975.1 Planctomycetota bacterium | reverse complement strand
CATGAGGTACGACCGAGGAATCGTGATTTCAGGCTTCGCGTTGCCCGGCGTCCCGCAAAGTGACGGAACCGAGTTCTTGAACCGGTGGTCCGCGACATCCGCTGGTAGCCCGGCCGAGCCGAAATGTGTCTACCTGCTGGGCAATTGCAGGTGAGCATGAACTGCCCCGTTCGGAGTTCCGCCTTCAGGCGGGTCTGAGAGTCTTCCGGCGCAGCCGGCTCCATTTGCTATGAACACGGAAGAAGCGGAAGGTCGGACCGTTTGACCCGCCTAATGAGTTTTGACGGACAAAACCGGTAATCGCGCCGCACCCGTCGTTTCGCCGATGTGCCTCGCGCCAGGCAACGTGTGGTTGTAGTTGTAGGGTGGGGCTTGCCCCACCAGGAAGCCGGACCCAAGGAAAGCGGTGGGGCAAGCCCCACCCTACACATTACCGAACTTGCTCGTCAAAACTCATAAGACGCAGCTCCGAACGCTCGTCACCAAGGTGGTGGGGCACATGCGATTGCCCTGCGTCTGCCTGTAAGAGGCTTGATTCATAGCAACCGGGTAGGTAGAATCCGATACAACTGGTTTGAGGCCACATCATCGGGTTCGATGGGACCCCAGGTGCGACGGTGGCGCGGGCGTTTCGCCCTGCGGCCGAGATGGAGCCGGCCGGGCGGAGGAGCAGGGCCGCGGAGGGCCTCGCCGCGTTCGTGTCTGGGACTCCTTGACAAGGGGTCAACATGAACACGATAGCACAGCCACAAGTATCGGTGATCCGCAAAGCGGCGCTTCTGCTGTTCCTGGCCTCCGGCGCGACCGGGCTGATCTACGAGGTCGTCTGGATGCGGTCCCTGGGGACGGTATTCGGCAACACGGTGCTTGCCGCCAGCACGGTCCTCACGGCCTTCATGCTGGGACTGGCCTTGGGCGGCTGGTGGCTGGGCCGCCGGGCCGACCGGATTCGACGACCCCTGCGCGTTTACGCGTATCTGGAACTGGGCATTGGGATCTATGCCCTCGCCTTTCCGGCCCTTCTGCTGTTTGTCGATCGGTTCTACTTGTGGTTCTACCAGGCGTGCACGCCGGGGTTTCACGTGCTGAACCTGGTGCGGTTCGCCGTGTCGATGGTCCTTCTATTGCCGCCGGCGTTCCTGATGGGCGGGACGCTGCCGATTCTCAGCGCCCTGTGGACGATCCCGGTGACCCGAGACGACCTCCGGCGGCGGACCGGCCAGAGTGTGGGCCTGCTGTACGCGGTCAACACGTTCGGCGCCGTGGCGGGCACGTTTCTGGCGGGCTATTACCTGATTCGCGTCTTCGGCGTCAGCCGGTCCATCTATCTGACCGCGGGGGCCAATCTTCTGATCGGGATTCTCGCGCTGCTGCTGTCGCTGGGCGTCCAGCCGCGCCGGGCGGCCCGCGACCTCGGGCCGCAGGACCGGGCCCAGAAGACCGCGCCGCCCGGACTCCGCCATCCGCACGCGGATCGCCGCAAACGGACGGCCGTCCTGGCGGGGATTTTCGTCGCGGGATTCTGCGCCCTGGCCCTGGAGGTGCTGTGGACGCGGGTGCTTGTTTTCGTGCTGGAGACCTCGGTGTACGCGTTCGCCTGCATGCTGACGTGCTTCATCTTTGGCCTGGCGGTGGGCAGTCTGCTTTCCAGCCGGTTGCTGGTGCCGCGGCTGAAGGACCCGATTTTCAGCTTCGGCCTGATCGAGTTCCTGCTGGCGCTGTCCGTGGCCGGGTCGATTCCGCTGCTGGGCCTCCTGTGGCACATTGACCTGTTCGTGATGGAGAACGTGATCGGCCCGCGCGTGTCCTTCCTCTCGGATCTGGCGGTGCACTGCCTCGATGCCCTGGCCATCACCCTGGTGCCGACGGTGCTGATGGGCATGGTGTTTCCCATCGCGGTGCAGGTTTGCGCCCCCGCGTGGGAGACGGTCAGCCGGCGCGTCGGCCAGGTCTACGCCTGGAATACGATGGGTTGTGTCGCCGGGGCCTTTCTGGCGGGCTTCGTCCTGATCCCGCAACTGGGCCTGCGGTACAGCTTCTTCCTGATCATCGGAATCCTCTTCGCCTTGGCCGTGTCTCTGCTTCTGCTCGCAGGCAAACCACGGGCCTTCTGGGCACTGCCCGTTGCCGTGGTTGCCGTCGCTTTGGCGGTGGTCGGCGTGGTGTACGTCGATGCCGACGTCTTCCTGCGGACGATGAATACCTATCATTATCCCAGCAAGATCGTGTTCATCGATGACGGCGTGACCGGGACCGTCACGGTCCACGATCTGCCGGACGGGGACCGCCTGATCGCGGTGGACGGCGTCGATGTCGCCGGCATGAACCTGATGCTCCGCACCACCCAGAAGCTGCAAGGCTATGCGCCCTTGCTCGTACACCCGGACCCGCAGGACGTCGTGCAGATCGGCTACGGCAGCGGCGAGACCTGCGGCATCGGGCTGGATTTCGGCGTCGCGAACTACACGATCGTGGATATCTGTCCCGGCGTCTTCACGGCGGGGGAGTTCTTCCGCGACATCAACCGCGGCTCCTACGCCCATCCCCGGCTCCGCAAAGTCATCATGGACGGCAAGAACTTCATCAAGCTCACGAAGGAGAAGTTCGACGTCATCATGAACGATTCGACCTATCCGGGCACGACCGGCAGCTCGGCCCTGTACACGTACGACCACTTCCGGGCGTGCCGCGCGCGCCTCAAGCCCGGCGGGGTGCTGTCCTGCTGGGTGCCCATCGACCTGCGGCTCCAGGACATGCAGATCATCGTCCGCAGTTTCCAGGCGGCCATGCCGTACTGCTCGCTCTGGATGGTCAACAACTGCCTGAACAAGCACGCGGTCCTGCTCGGAACGCTGGAGCCGATGCGGCTCGACCTGCGGCGCATCGGAGAGCGGATGCGGCGTGAGGGGGTCGCCGCGGACCTGCGGCAGATCAGTATCCATTCGCCTTACGATCTGGTCGATTGCGCCGTGGTCATGGAAGAGGGCCTCCGGAACTTCGCCGGTACGGGCCCGCTCCATACGGACGACCGGCCCCACCTGGAGTTCGGGGTGACGGTCAAACGCAACTGGGAGGAATGCTGGCTGGCGGTGCTCGACGCCATCCGCCGGCACCACGCGCCCCTGGAGTCGTATGTGACGAACGCCATGACGCTGCCGGGACGAGCCGAAACGCCGCAGACCATCCTGCAACAGTACTATGAAGGGACGAAGTATACGTTGCAAGGGATGGTGGGCATGCTGCAGGGGGACCCGACGATCGTCAGTCCGGCGTTCGAGCGGGCGCGCAAGGCGAACCCCCATGACCGGGACGTGGAGAGCATTCTTGCGGAACTGGAAGGTGAGATCCAGGCCCTGGAGAACGCTGTTCGCGAGAAACCCAACGCGCCGGATCTGCGCTCACGCCTGGCGCAGCGCTATATGATCCTGAAGCGGTATGCCCAGGCGGTGGAGCAATACGAGTGGTTCCTGCGGTTGCAGCCGCGCCGCGCCGCGGCGTGGAACAACCTCGCCCTGTGCTACCAGGGAGTGGGCCAAATCGAAAAGGCCGTCGCGGCCTTCGAGCGGGCCGCCCAGGAAGAGCCCGGCCTGTCCCGGGCCTATGAGAACCTCGCCCAGGTGCACGTGCAGCAGCGCAACTACGGCGGCGCCCGCCAGGCCCTCGAACGGCTCCTGCCGCTCCTGCCTCCCCTCGCGCAGGCCGGCGCGCATGACGACCTGGCGCGGCTGTGCGTCCTGCAGGACCGGTACGACCTTGCCCTTGCGCATCTGGACGCCGCGCTCGCTCTGGCCCGAGGCACTCCGTCGCTGTGGCAGGAGCTTTCGCTCAAGCGGCAGCGGGTGGCGGAGAAAGCGGCGGCACGAGAGCGACATCCCCCTGGCCGGAGTGGAAGTCCCGAATGAGCAGGGCGCATACAGGCTCCCGAGGGCGGAGGCACCCATCCGGGAGCCCCCGGCAGCCTGCGCGTCCGGTCGCCGTCCTGACGGGGCGTGTGAGAAGCCCTTGGCAACGCAACTGCTGGAAACGATACTGTTGGAGAACAACGGAGGTGAAGGGCTGTCGGGTTCAGCCGGCGCAGGTCAATGGCGCGCTGCTGGTTCGCTTTGACGACGACTACTCGGTGCCGCGGGAAAACGATTGACCGGAACCCGTCCGGCACCTATCCTTGCCCGGGTTGGAAGGCGTGCACGGCGATGTATTCGTGAGGTGTCCGGACTTGGGAGATACCATCGTGAAGAGGCCCACGGTTTTCATTTCATCCACGGCAGAGGATCTGAAACCCACAGGGTATCGGGCTGCGGCCCGTGATGCGGCGCTCGCGGCTGGCTTCTACCCCGAGATGCAGGAATACTGGGCGGCCAAGGACAACCCACCGCTGAGAGAATGCCTGGCAAAGGTCGCGGGGGCCGATGTCCTGGTCGTGATTGTGGCGTACCGGTACGGCTGGGTGCCGCCCGACCAACAGGAAAAGAACGCCAAGAAGCGCAAGAGCATTACCTGGCTGGAGTGCGAGAAGGCGAGGGCGGACGGCAAGAAGGTGCTGGTCTTCTTGGTGGATAAGGACCACCCGTGGTCCCAGGAACTGCGGGAAGAGCATGAAGTCACGCTTGCCATCCAGCAGCGCAAAGCGACGCCGGAACTGCTGGCGGAGGTACAATGGCGCGTCGGTCGGCTTGACGACTTCAAGGCTTGGCTGAACACCCGGACGCGGGCCACTTTCACCACGTCGAATGACCTGCGGTCCAAGATCCAATCGGCCCTGTCGCAGTGGTCACGCGAACATCTGGGCATGGACGAGCCGCCGCCCAGAATATCCGATCCCGACCGGTACCTGCGTACCCTCTACGAGGAAACCTCGCACATCGACATCCGTGGCCTCCAGGTCGAAAGCGGCAAGGCCCAGCGGTTTCCCATTGACGACCTGTACATCCCGCTCAAGACGATTTTGGCGGATGAGTCGAAGGCATCCCGGCGAAGTCGCAAGGGCAAGGAGGAAGCGCGGCTGGGTATGGAAGGACGCCAGCCCATTGAACTCCACGGCGCTCTGAAGCACCGCAAGCTGGTCATCCTGGGCGATCCGGGCGCGGGGAAGACAACCTTTCTACGGCGGATCGCCTACGGCCTATGCAATACCCGACTTGGGCTCAGTGCCAAGACCACCGCGAAGGCGCTGGGGCTGGAGAAAGATGCGTTCCCGGTCTTGGTCCGCATTTCGGACTTGGTGGACCACATCGAGGGGTGCTGCGGTAAAGAGCAGAGCGCACCCCACAACAAGGTCCTGCCGGGATGGCTGTCGCACTTCCTGGCCGCCAGAAACGCCGAAGAAAAGACGGGCCTGGACCGGGAGTTCTTCGACGAGATCATTGCCAACGGCCGGGCGGTGTTCCTATTGGATGGACTGGACGAAGCAGCGACCCGGGAGCAGCGCGAGTGTATCGCGGAATTGGTGACCCAAGCGGCCCGGCACCTTGAGAAGTGTCGGTTTGTTGTGACCAGCCGCCCCCCGGCGTTCGAGGGTAAAGCCATCCTGCCGGACTTCACACAGGTCAGGATCGAGCCCCTGGAAGACCCGGCGATTAAGGGATTCCTGACGCGCTGGTGCAACGCCATCTTCGTCGGCAGCGAGCGGCAGGCGCAGCAGCATTGCGATGAGCTGCTCAAGGCCGTTCGGGCCCGGGCGGACATCCGACGCATGGCCCGCAATCCGGTGATGCTGACGGCCCTGGCGGTAGTGTATTGGCATGAGAAACGCCTGCCCGAACAGCGTGCGGACCTATACGAGTCGATCATCACCTGGCTGTCCCGCTCACGTAAGCGCGACCCGGATCGGTTGACTGCCGAGGCTTGTGTCAGCCGCTTGCAGGAGCTGGCGCTGGCGATGCAGCAACACCCGGAGGGCAGGCAGGTTCAGGTCTCCCGGCGCTGGGCCGCCGAACAGATCGCGCGCGAATGGCCCAGAGGTCCCGGACAATCGGAACGACACCGCATCGAGGTTGCCCAGGAGTTCCTGGCGGCCCGTGCGATCGCGGCCCGCCCGGAGGCGGAAGCCACGCCCATTCTTCTGACGCCAGCCGACAGCCCCAGGCTCTATCTGCCATCTTGGCGGGAAGTTGTGCTGCTGCTGGCCGGTGTTCTACACAAGCAGGGGCATCGCAAGGTCGATGCGTTCATTACGGCCGTTCTGGAATCGGTCCGTGGCGATACGTCGCTGGCCGATCAAGCTCGCTGTGCCGGACTGCTGGGGGCGGCGGTACGCGACCTGTCGGCAGTAGGGTATCGACCGGCCGATCCGCGCTATCAGGAACTCCTCGACCGGGTCATGGGCATCTTTGA
>VGYL01000396.1 GCA_016872975.1 Planctomycetota bacterium | reverse complement strand
GCGAAACGTTCCTCCCTGCGGGGCCGAGGTAGGCGCCTTCCATCCGTCGGGTTTCCCGATTGTACCCGCCGGGCAAAGTCCAGCCCGGTCCCCGCCGGTCCGCTACGCCGCTCCCGCGGCTGGGCGGCTGCGGCTGGAGGCCGGGCGGGTCCGCGGCGAAAAGGGTACGCTTCGCTGGCCGGTTCGCTTCGCGGCCGTTTCACCTTGCCTTTCGGCGGGCAGGGCAGGGGCAAACCCGCCGGAAGCTTCGGCGAGGTAGCCGAAAGGTCCCGCCCGTGAAGACGAAGTCCTACTGCTCGTTCTCGTTCAACCTGTCGCTGCCGGTCGTCCGCGAAGGCACCGGCGACTCCTGCCGGACGCCCGCGGACGTGCGCCGGCTCCTGGCCGACACCGCGGACCTGGCCCAGGAGGCCTTCGCGGTCGTGACGCTCAACCGCCGCAACGGCGTCATCGACCGGCACCTGGTCGCGCTGGGCCTTGTCGACGCGAGCCTCGTCCATCCTCGTGAGGTCTTCCGTCCCGCCATTTCGGACACGGCGAGCGCCATCATCGTCTCCCACAATCATCCGTCCGGCGATCCGTCCCCCAGTGCCGAGGACCTCTCGATCACTCGCAAGCTCGTCGAGGCGGGCAAGTTCCTCGACATTCGGGTCCTCGACCACGTCATCGTGGGCCGGGGCCAGAGCGAGTTCTTCAGCCTGCGCGAGTCCGCGCTGGCGAGCTTCGAGTGAGCAAGGCGGCCCTGCCGCCGTTCACCCTCACGGCTGCGCACGCTGGCATGCCTCGCAACCGAAGATGCGGCTTTTTCGGCCCTGACTGGGCCCCGTTCTTGCTCACGTCGCGCGTTGACGTTAGCTCCCCCGTCGAGCCGGAAGATGCCGCTCAGTAGATACTGCTTGCAGGAAAGCCGATTCGATCCCTAGGATGGTCGCATGGACGTTGTTCGCCAGTTGGGCTTTGCTGTTCTTCTCGGCGCGTTGCCACTCGTGCACGCGCAGGCGGGTCCGGAGCCTCAGGGCACCGCACAGAGCAATGCTCCACCGGCAACCCTATACACCCTAATCGATCGTCTTCGCCAGAGCCCGTCCAGCGCACTCCTTCTGTCCCACATTCCACGCGTTGCACGAACGGTCACGAACGAAACAGAGGCCGCCTACTCGCTTGCCCTCTACTCTCTGGGTTTCTACCTCCTTCGGGATGACAGAGCATCCTCCTTTGCTGCTCAGAACTTAACAATCAAGTACCCGGCCAGCCCTTACGTTCCCGTTGTACGCATGGTTGGACCTCACGTTCCTTGCCCTCGTTGCCGAGGCAATCCCCGCATGTGGCGAGAAGTGCACCACTTTCTTTATGCTACGAGTTGCTACGAAGACGGCTGTAGTCCCGGATGCGTGAAAGGACTGATCGAGGATGTCGATGCGGTCCGTCAGGCATATCAACTTCTACTAGATCTCGGTCCGTCGAAGACGCCAACAGTCAGGCCTCCATGACGGAGGTAGCCACTTGCTGGTGCGGCCTCTCGCTACAACAAGAATCAAAGTAGCCACGATTCGGACGACGCATTCCCATCGTCAGTCTCTCCCTGCGGGAATCTCAGCCAAAATTCGCGAGCTTCTGTGCTCCTCGTCAGAACGAGTGTCGCAACGTCGCGGTACGCCCCGCCACTGGGCCGGCGGGGGCGCCGGCCAGCGGCCTGGCTGGACGCGCGGCTCTCCGCCCTGACGGGCTCCGCGGCCGCTCGCTTCTCTCCCCCTCCCTCGGCATTGAGGCCTGCCTCCTCCCCGCGGGCGCGCCTCCGGCGGCGCCCCGGTCCGTCGCCATCGGCATCGACCTGACGAAGTACACCGACTGGTCCGTCGCGATCGCGATGGACCGCGACACCGGCCGCGCGCTCGACATGCTCCGGTTCAACACCCTGGAGTGGCTGGCCCAGAAGGCCCGGTTCCTGGGCCTCGCACGGCGCTGGCACGGCGCGGTCAACTTCGCCGACGCCACCGGGGCAGGGGACCCCATCGTCGCCGACCTCCGCCACGACTGGCCCCGCACCAAGCCCTGCCCTGAGCGCAGTCGAAGGGTGGGAAGTGCTCACCGATGAGCGCCGCCGCTACGAGTACTCCGGCGGCGGCCGCCTCACCTACAGCGCCCCCTACGGCTTCCACGACGACTGCGTCATCGCCCTCGCCCTCGCCAACAGCCTCCGCCGCGAGCACGTCCCCGCCGCCCCCATGCCGCGCCCCATGGCGCCGGCCGTAGCCGGGAGGTTCCGGGGGCAGGCGCGGGCGCTGGCGTAAGCACAAACCGCTTGCGCCGCCAGCGTCGACGGGCGTATACCCTCCTCAAGTCTGTCGCCGATGTCGTGATGGCAGAACTCGAGGAGAGGTTTGCGGTATGTTCTGCGCGCGAGGAAGACGATGATCTATCGGAACACAAAGTGTCCATACTGTAGATACTCGTTCACGTCGGGCTATGCAGCCCTCGGACCTGGCCTCTCGAACCTCGGGGTTCCGCACCTCAAGTGCCCGCAATGCGGCGGCGTTTGCAAGACCGGGTTGAAACCTTGGTCTCTCATGTCTCCAAGCGAGAAGACAGTCTACTTCATCCTGCGCTTCATCCAGTCGATTCCCAACGCCATCTTCCTTGGCGCCCTCATGATGATGGGGATCGAAATGGGACTGAAGATCGAAATGAGCCTTACTGCTGGCTTCGCTCTCGGTTGGTCTGTTTCCATCATCCTCATCATCCTCCACGGCAGGAACAGCATCAAAGACATCGAAGAAGCTTACAGTAAAGGAGAGAACATCATTGTTGACTGAGATAGCACAGGGGGGCGCCGACTCTGACGCCTTGCGCTGAATGCTAATCGTAGTACCTGCTATGTGTGACGCCCAATACAATGAGCGGACGAAGAGATGGCCCGAAACATGGATATGACACTGACGATCCTCTTCGGAATCCTCGGCCTCTCTGGCGTTACCCTGTTCGGCCTGTACTCCCGCGCTCGCGACATCCTAACGTCGGACATCCGCAACAGACTGGAGGATTGCCGAAGATTGAAGTCCTGGAACGACAGAAGTGAGATGAAGCTCATATCTTGGGTGCACGGAGACGAACGTGACCTTCACAAGAAGTCCGTTCGTGAGCTTCATCGCATACGGAACAACATGGTCACGTACTGGCAGATCCATCTTGAAATGCAGGAGTCTGAGAGATACGGAGAGATCCAAACACAGGAGCAGGCGTTCTCCGACTTCGTGATCCAAGAAGTGCTTGGCATGTCGCGCCGTTGCCGTAGATGAACTTGAGTCCCAAAACGGCGTCCAACGGCACGGCTTTGCCGCCCGTGAACGCCACGGTTGTAGCGCGGAGAACGGAATGAGCGCCGACCGCGAACAAGCCTACGAGAGTTGGCGGAAGCTACTTGACCCCGACGACTTGAAGGCGAACCTCGTGCGCGTCTCCGTCTATCTGGCGTCGTACGAACTCCTCAAGGCAACGGTCGTTGAGAAACCTCGGTGGTTCCTCAGTATAGGGCACTCGGCAGTCGGCAAGGACAGTCCAGAATACAGAACAAAGGTGCTCGCTCTCCACCACAAGGATCGTTTTCATGCCTCATGCCTCTGGTTCAGAAAGATGGAAGCGATAGATGATGACGACTTGAAGGTGATAGAACAGATTCGTGAGCATCGTAACGACATCGCCCATGAGTTGCCCAAATACCTAGCCGAATCACGATTCGCCGTCAATATGCAGCTACTCGACTCGATCCATTTTATGGTGGGAAAGATCGAACGGTGGTGGATACGGAAGATCGAGATGGGTGTGAATCCCGACTTCGATGATGTTGATCCCGACAGCATACCCGACAGTGAGATTCGGGGCGGGAACACTATCATCATGGACCTGATTCACAAGATCATCCATGGGCAAGACGACGAGCTACGGAGACTTCTCGATGTATTCGGGAGCGTCTGGGAGAAGGAGCAAGGAGGCGCCAGCACGCCAGCCGAAAGCTAGGCTTAACTGCGCGCCTCATCCGGGATGTCTACCGCGAGAGGATCAGCCATGCCCGACACCAAGTTCTACTGCTTACACTGCGGACAGCATCTTGAAGCGCCGGCTGACATGGCTGGCGAAGCGGTCACGTGCCCGTCCTGCAACTCATCCCTCGTCGTACCGGGCCAACCCGCATTGCCCATGTCTCCGGCACCAGCGACCAGGAAATTACAAGTACCCCGCGAGGTCCTGCGTAACGGCCCGCTATATTCTGGTTTCTGGCGTAGGGCATTGGCGAACGTGGTCGACACTTCCTTGGTCGATGCGGCATCCAACGTGATCATGTTGGCTGTTGGGCCAGCCATCGTGGCGATACTCCCAGGCGCCACTGTCTTGGCGATTCTGATTCCCGTGATCGTCGTCCGTCTCTGTCTGCTGAACTGGTTCTACTTTGCGTTCATGGAGAGTTCACGTCACCAAGCGACTATAGGGAAGCAACTATTCGGGATCATCGTTCAGGACGTGGAGGGGAGCCGGATCTCGTTCTGGCGTGCATCGGCGCGCTACTTCGCGCCGACACTTCTTGCGATTCCGCTGTTCATCGCATTCCTCGTTCAACTGGTCACGATGGACTTCAACTTCTCGGTTCTCATCGGCTTCTCGTTGTTGCCCGCAGGTGGTGGCCTCATGATTCTCCTTACGCAGCGCAGGCAGGCGTTTCACGACCTGTTCACTCGGTGTGTCGTCGTCCACCAGTGTCCTGACACAGCCAAGTTGCACAATCTCTCGCCATGGCTGACCGCACTCACCATCACAGGCGTCATGGTGTGTTGGACTACCACGTTCATGTACAACAACACCAAGTTCATGCCCAATGAAACTGAAGTGCTCCGCTTCGCTCTATCGCTTCTCAGTTCGTTGTTTGTCTACGGTTTGCCCATCTTCCTGCTCGTGCTCATCGTCAAAATCGTCAGAACCAGAAGAAAGCGTCGTCGAAACGTGCCAGCCCACGGCACCCTATGAGCCCGCGAGAATACCCCGAGGGTTGTTCCCATTCTACTGCTCGCTGTGGCATAGCCATCGCGTTGATGTCCTCCATCCCCCCGCCCTTGACGCCCCTTCCTCCCATGAAAGCATGGCCCCGCCATGCTTATCCCGGTGCCCCAGTGGCGAGAGGCGTACAACCCGCCCCGCCTTCGCCGGAGCCCGAATGGGCAAGGGCGGCTGGCTCGTCCACTGCTACCAGGCTTGGCTGAGGCTAGTCCGAGCCGGCATGCAGGGCGCGGCCGTCGCCATCCAGGCGGCCGTCGAGGCCAAGGCGGGGCGGGGGCTCGTCCGCGACGGGTTCGAAATCGATCAGCCGAAGTACGGCCGGACGCTGGCCTACGTCGAGGCGATCCCGCGGGCCGTGGCGGCGATCCCCGGCCTCCGCGCGGTCTGGCCGGCCGACGACACGATGGAGGTCCTGTTGAAGGAGGGCTTGGCGCAGCCGCGTTACGACCACCTCGCCGACCAGCACAGCCGATACCGCGCGCACCACGACGCCGCGCTTGCGGCGATCCAGGAGGGCAGGGGAGTCGCCGGACTCGGAGGCCGTGCAGCGCTGGAGCATGCCGGGCTCTACGTCTGGAGCCGGAGGAGTCCGACGTCCCGGAGGACGCCCTCGACCGCGCTGCCAACGCCGCCGGCATCGGTCTCATGGTCTCAGGCCGCAGCGGCGCGTTCCGCTCGATGGGCCCCGCCGGCACCGCCATCGCCACCGCCTGGAACGCCCTCATGGCCGGCGTCGGCGCCGCCCAAGCCGCCCGCAAAGGCCCGAAGAACACCGCGCCGCCGCGGACGTACGAGACCGAACAGGAACGGCGGGTTCGGGAGCTGCACTACTGACTCTTAGCAACAGTTCCAAGAGACCGTCGAGCGCATGCCGGCCCATGTAGGCATATGTCCCTCTCGCGGGCTTCATCTGCACCCTATGAGATGAATCGGCCATCTTGCGCTTTCGGCATCATCAGCGTACAAGAGGACCATACGAGTGTCCGACACCGATTCTGGAGGGCTAGTCGTGAAGTATGTTCTGGCTCTGATAGCTTGTGTGTCTATCGTCATCGTATACGCGCTCATCGGAGCTGCGCTGGGCTGGAAGCGTGGGGGCGGCATCATACCGATGATGCTACTCTGCGCGGCACTCCCTGCAGCTTGGCGGGCAATTACCAAGTAGAACCAGATCATCGAGGCCAATCATGAGATGCACTCTTCCAGTTGTGGCTCTAGTTACCGTGGCGATATCATCAATGGTCGCCGCACAAGACGCGACTTGGCATACAGTCCAAGTTCCAGGTCTT
>VGYL01000395.1 GCA_016872975.1 Planctomycetota bacterium | reverse complement strand
TGGGAAGTGTGATGTTTGATGTTTGATGTAAGATCTGCCCGATATACTCATCGATCCTGTCCCTCAGCGCCGGACTCAAGCCCATGCCGGGCTCGATCCGCTCCGGCTGGATGCCGAAAACAACCGTCTCATCGGGCGCTTGGCCCAGTTGCCGGGCCAGCGCCAGGATCCGCAGCAGGTCCGCCTCGTGCAGCGACTGATGGGCGAGCACCTTCGTGCTGCGGACCTCCTCGGGCGTAAAGCGTCTTATCGTGCCCGGCGGCTCGTCCATGAAGGCACAGTCCACCAGGATCGCCTTGCGGCGGCCTTCGAGGTAATGGAGGATCGAAAACCCGCCGGTCCCGGCGTCGACGAACTCGACCGACGGCGATTCTCCGACGGACTCCCGCAATCGCTCGACCAGGTAGACACCGATCCCCTCATCCGCCATCAGCGGATTGCCCAACCCGAGCACGACGATCGGCTTTCCCATACAGTTGATAATTGACTATTGATAATTGATGATTGAGTTCTGGCTGCCTCTCCACTCATCCATCATCCATCATCCATAATCAATCACTTGACGAACTCCACGTCCAGCATGTGCGTCGAGCAGGAAACGCACGGGTCGTAGGCCCGCACGAGCATCTCCAGTTTCAGGCGGATCTTGTCCTCGGGCTCGTCCAGAATCTCCGGCACCAGCTTCTCGATATCCTTCTGGATATTGGCGTGGTTCTGGTTGGTCGGGATGCACATGTCCGCGCTCATGCAGTTGCCTTTGCGGTCGAACTCATACTCGTGGAACAGGATGCCGCGCGGGGCCTCGACGGCGCCGCTGGCCTTGCCGGCCTTCGGACTGACGGCCACCGTCTCGGGCTTGAGCCCCCGGGTCAACAGCACGTCGATGAGCTCGATACTCGCTTCCACCACGTGCACCGCTTCCACAATCTGGGCCACGGAGTTGAAGTACGGATTGCAGCAGCCTTTCGTGAGCCCGAACATCTTGGCCACCGCCTGGGCGGTCGGCGACAGCAGCTCGGCGTTGTTGTTGAACCGGGCCAGCGCGCCGACGGCATACGACTCGCGATGCCACTTGGCCCACTTGGCGGTCGATTGATCGCTCACGTACTCGTTGGCGACCGACTTCCAGTCGTTGACCGCCACGGTGCCCTGGTAATCGGTCGAGGCGATCTCGCCGTGATAGAACGCGTAGGTGGGCGGGTCGGTCTGCTTGAGCGAGACGTATTCGGTCGGACGCTCGAATTTCGGGAGATTGCCCGCCACGGAGAGCACCACGTCGGCCACGGCCTTGAGATTGGGCAGACAGTTGCGCAGCCGCTCCTGCAGCTCGCGCAGTTGCTTCTCGGTCGGGATCTTCGTCAGACCACCCGGGCGCAGGGTCACGGGATGGGTGATCCGGCCGGCCAGCAGCTCCGACCACTCGTTGGCGAGCCGGTGCAGGCCGATGATCGTCTTGACGGGGCCCGGCGCGGCCGCCACCAGCGGCACCACCGACGGCATGCCGAAGAGGTCCGGGGCCACCAGATAGCCGACGTGCAGCACGTGACTCTGCAACTGCTCCGAGTAGTGCATCAGCAGGCGGATCCTGTCGGCCTGCTCGGTGACCTGGATGCCGGTGGCGTTCTCGACCGCCTTGGTCGCAGCCAGCGAGTGGCTGATCGAGCAGATGCCGCAGATGCGGCTGACGATGGTCTGGATATCCTCGTAGCTGCGCCCCCGGACCATGGCCTCGAAGAAGCGCGGCGCCTCCGGCACCTGCCACTGGAGCTTCTCGATCTTGCCGTTGGTGGCATTGACAACGATGTTGCCGTGCCCTTCCACGCGGGTGATGTGATGGACGTTGATATTGACGGTACGGTTACTCATAGATCGTCGGCTCCTGTCTGCTTCCAAAGAGAACCATCTTGGTCTTGAGGTCGTCGATGCTCAGGCCGTAGCGGTTGATGACGTCCCGGGCCGCCTCGACGTTCGGGTTGTCGACGTAGCCCCGGCAGCCGAAGCAGCGGAACCCGTTCGACGGGCACCGCGCCCCACACCCGGCCCGGATGATGGGACCGAGACAGACCTGGTCGTATTGCCACTGGCACGGGTTGCCGTTGGCCTTGCACTCCACGCACACCGGGTACTCGGGAATCTCGGGCGTCTTGCCCAGCAGCAGCGACCGCACGATGTACGCAAACTCCTTCCCGTCGATGGGACAGCCATGCACGCAATAGTCGACTTGGACAACCTCCGTCACCGCCTTGGTCATGCCGGTATGCAGGTGCGGCTTATGAGCCGCCTTGCCGTACACACACTTCTTGACCTCCTCAAGGTCTTCGAAGTTGTTCTTGAGCTTGTTGACCCCGCCGATCGTCGCGCAGGCGCCCAGGGCGATCAGCACCTTGGCACAGCCGCGGATGCGCTTGAGACGCTCCTCGTCCTCCATCCGGGTGATCGACCCCTCGATGATGGCAATGTCGTACTCGTCGCTCTTCTCGCTCATCGCCTCGCGCCACTCCACCACGTCCGCGACCCCGAGGAGATCGAGGATCTCTTCTTCGAGGTTGACGATCTGGAGCTGACAGCCTTCGCAGCAGGCAAAGTCGAATATCGCAATCTTGGGTTTCGCCATGGTCAAATCGCCTCCGGCAGAGAAGCCAAATCAGAATATCGGAACACGGGGCCGGACATGCAGACGTACGCGTGGTTGATCTGACAGTGTCCGCACTTGCCGACGCCGCACTTCATTTTCCGTTCGAGGTTCAGGAAGATGCTTCCGTGCGGCACGTCATGCTCGGCCAGGGCCATCAGCACGAATTTGTACATGATCGGCGGGCCGCAGACGAGAATCAGCGCCGACTTCAGGTCGGTCTCGACCTTGGAGACCAGCCTGGTCACCACGCCGACGTTGCCCTTCCAGCGGGCATCGCCCTCGTCGAGGGTTTCGAGCATCTGCACATCGCCGCGTTTGCTCCAGGCCTCGATCTCGCTGGTGAACAGCCGCAGGTCGTAGGACTTGGTGCCCTGGAGAATGGCCACATCGCCGTAATCGCCGCGGTTGTCGAGAACGTACTTGATGAACGACCGCTGGGGCACCAGGCCGATGCCGCCGCAGATGAAGACCAGGTTCCTGCCCTTGGCCTCCTCGACGGGGTAGATGCCCTGGCCCAGCGGACCGCGAATCCCGACCTTGTCGCCGCGTTGGAGATTGTGGATGGCATTGCTCACGCGGCCGATCTTGCGGACCACCAGCTCGAAGCTGTCTCCCAGGGTGGGCGACGAGCTGATCGTGATCGGCGCCTCGCCGATGCCGGCGAGTGAAACCTCGACGAACTGGCCGGGGATATAATCGAACGGGCCGTCCTCCATCGCCAGTCGCAGGTACTTCTCGGTGGCGTTCATCTGGCTGATGTCCGCGACCGTCGCCAACTGCGGCAGGTAGATATCCTTCTTTTCCGCACAACACTGACACATTGGTCAAGCCCTTCAGAATCTATGATGTATGATTTATGATTTACGATTTACGATTTATAATTCATAACTTATAAATCATAAATCCTCCTACCCGATCCCCAGGTCGTCGATCAACTGGTTGTAGATGCTCACGGGATTCGCGATGTCGGGCAGACAGGCGCCGACGCAGCGGCCGCAGCCGACGCAGGCGATCTGGCCGCCGATCTTGGGCGGCACGTAGGCGGCCTTGCGATACAGCCGGTGCCGGAACCGGTCCGCGCGGGCCTTGCGGAACTCGTGCGCGGGCGCGACCTTCGTGAAGCCGTCCAGCAGACAGCCGTCCCACTCCCGGACACGTTGTCCCGTCTTGAGGTCCCAGTTCACGTCATCCTGGACGTTGAAGCAGTAGCAGGTCGGGCACACCTGGTTGCAGGAGCCACAGGAGAAGCAGGTCTTGGCCTTCTCCTCCCACACCGGGTGCTTGTAAGACTTGGCCAGCACCTTGGGCAGGTAGGCGGGATCGCACTTGAGCTCGTGGCGATTCAAGGACTTCTTGTTGCGGGCCCAGACATCCTCGCGTCGTTTCAGGGCCTGCGGGTCGGCCGGGACCGCTTTGGCTCGGGCCAGCAGTTTCTCGCCCTTGGGCGTGGCCGCCTCCGCCAGGAAGCTGTCGCCCACGTCGGTCAGCAGAACATCGTACCCCTTCCGGACCACCGCCGCCCCCATGGAGGAGGCGAAAACATGGTCGGAGGGCCGGAGTACGTCGCAGGCCACGATCGTCGCGTGGTTGCGCCGGGTCATGTAATGGGTGTCGTAGTTGTCCTGCCGGAACAGCTCATCCATCTGGTTGATGGCGACCATGTCGTAGGGATGTACGCCGAGAAGGAGGAACTCCTGCCCGTCAAGCTGCGACTGGTAGGGACCGCCCACCTCGAAGGTCAGGAGCACCTCCGCCGGCGGCAGAAAGTACTTCTTGGGCGGCTGGAGCGTCACATCATAGTCCAGCCGCAGGGCCTCGGCCGACTCCAGGGGCGCGAAATCGAACCGATCCCACTTGGCCTGAACACCGATGACCTTCTCCGTCCGGATCAGGGCCTCGACAAAGTTCGCAAAGTCATTCTTCGTTATCTTTCTTACAGTCATGGCAGAATCCCGGCTCCAAAAGCCTCAAAACCATTTCCAACCACTACACACCATCCCAGGGCATTCGCTGCGATCGCCCGTGTTCTCACATATCCCCCGCCTGCTCGCTTCGCGGCATATAATAGGGCAGACGGGCCAGCTCCATCGCGATATCGAGCGTGATCACCTTGACCCGCCGGGGCGCGACCAGCTTGCAGGGCGCGAAATTCAGGATGCCCTTGACGCCGGCCGCCACCAGGCGATCCGCCGTGGCCTGCGCCGCCTCCCAGGGCACGGCCATGATCGCCAGGCTGATCTCCCGCTGCCGCAGGGTGTCGATCTTCGCGGCATCCTCCACCTTGACCCCGTTCGTCACCACACCGATCTTGGCAGGATCGACATCGAAGGCCGCCACAATGTCCAGCCCGTACGTGCGAAAGCCCGGATACGCCAGCAGCGCCGAGCCCAAGTCGCCGACGCCCACCAGTGCGGCCCGTCGAATCGCATCCAGCCGCAACGTCTTCTTGATCCCGCGCGCGAGCTTCTCGATATTGTAGCCGACGCCAGGCGTGCCGAAATCCCCAAAATACGAAAGATCCTTGCGAATCTGCCAGGCATCCACGCCCACGGAATCCGCCAGCCGTTGGCTCGAAATATACTCGTGCCCCTGCTCGACCGAGACCATCAGCCCCCGCAGGTAGACGGGCAGCCGGCGCACCGTTTCGTCTGGAATCTTGTGGTACCGCATGACGCTCAATACGCAGATCTTGTACTTGTGTTCACAATCACGAAACCGGAGATGTCACTATACGTCCCGAAGCCGGCGCTGTCAACAACGCTTTGCGGGTATTTTTTTCTCCGCCGGGCGGCCGCTTCACCCTAACTCGCGCGCCGGGCGCAGGTTACGATGGATGCAGAGACAGCGGGAAAATCCGTGCGCACCTCTTCCGGAGCCACCCTCGTACCGCATTTCGCAAGTCCTGAGACGATAGGGTAGAGATTGCTTCGTCGCTGAAGCTCCTCGCAATGACATATCTGGGCGCCCTATGTCATTGCGAGCGAGGCTCGCCGAGCGCGGCAATCTACCACCCACAGTCGCGGTACTTGTGCAATGCGGTACTGGCGGCCCGGACGGACGGGCCTCCCGTCGCATTTGCCGACTGTCGGGCGGGCCGCAGAATGGTCGATCGCCCCCTCGCGCCCCGCCCGCGGGAGATTCGAGCCGGCGTGGGGATCAGGATACGGTCTGCTGTGCCTCTTCCAGCGCCGAGCCCACGAGGCGACGGACCTCATCCACCTTGAAGTACACGAGGTAACTGGGCCGTGCCGCGTGTCCCTCCTCCCGGCGGCTCTTGCGCCGCATCCCCTCGATCTTCTGTGGGTCCGTCTCCTCGGATTCCTTGGTGAGGTACAGGCGCAGGCCGTTGTACCCTTCGGCCTCCACGACAAAGAGGTAGGCGGCATGAGGATTGGCCGCCACGTTCCGGTGGCTCAGGTGATCGCCCATGATGAACGCCACGGTTTCTTCGTCCAGGACGTGTGGTCGGGCATAGATCGCCAAGTCCACTCTTCCTTCGCGGTCGGCCGTGCCGAGAATTCCGATACCCTTGACATTGTCGAAATAGTCAGCCAGACTCATTGCTTTCTCCTCGAATGATTGCCTCTAAGTGATCGCGCAAAAATAATCTGAACAAATTATTGTTGATCGATGTGAAAGATTGTGGATAATACGTGCATGCAGGATGCACAGACTGTCGCACGGATTCAAAGCAAGTACCGG
>VGYL01000394.1 GCA_016872975.1 Planctomycetota bacterium | reverse complement strand
ACCACTACCCGTGTCTTGAACGTACCGCCATGTTGCCGACGCTGTGCCATGATAACCTCCTGTCGGACGCTACCATACCACAGGCACACTACCTTATCCACTGGTCCAAAAAAGCGGGAGTATTATAGATGGTCTGGCGTTCCTGTGCAACTGTCTTGCTCTCCACGGGGGGAGAAGCGCGGTCGCGCCTTATTCTTGGGAGTGATTCTGCTGGTAGAAGGCGGGCGGAACGGCCCAACCGCAGTTCGTGGCTCGTGACCCGAAGAGGGACCCCGGCACATCTCAGTATGCGCCGCGGGCACCCGATTCTCCCACGCACGGTTCCCCGCGTCGAACCCTTACGGGAAAGCGCTGGCTCCCGCTTTACCGACGCTGGGGCTCCCGCGGTGCACATGCCCCATGTTACCCCCACCGCCATTGACAGGTCAAGCCGGCCCATGGAGTCCATGCGGTGATCCCGGGGGCAGTCCTCGGAAACGGGATTTGACAGGGGATGATCGTTCCGGTAAATTCGAGACTTGCCCAGACAGCCGCGTATTGAATATGCCGGCGGGGTCTACCCTGTCCGCAGTCGCGGGAATCGGCAAGAGGGATCTTTGCGGATGGTACGGCTCAACGCCGGCCGCCCCGGGAATGTCTCCGGCTGCTTCCGCAGCGTCGAAAACGCCAGGAGCCCACGTCTCCGAGAGTTGAAGACCCTCATACTGAAATCCGAGGACCGACCCCTTGGCCTCCCGACCCCTTGGCCTCCTTGGCCTCCTCGCTTCTCCGTGCTTCACGCGACACCCGTTGATCGAAAGCCCCGGGGCAGGTCCGCCTGGGAACGCCAATCGCCTGATTGGCACAAGACAAGTCCTCGTCCAAAGCCCATCGGGAGATGGGCGTTCCCAGCCAGATAGTCCAACGCCCCGGCCGCCATCTCCGCCATCCAGCCGCGGTCCAGGCCCGCCGCGAAGCGGACCGGCGCCGGCCGCACATCCGTCCCGCCCGGTCACCGGGCCAAATGCCTCTTGGCGCGACCCAGCCGGGCCCGCACTTCCTGGGGCGGCTACACCAGCAGGCGGGCCGGATCCTCCGCCGTCCACGGGCCCACAGGATGCAGCACCAGGACCTCCCGCCCGGGGCATTTCGGCGCGTTGAGGACCGTGGCCATATACTGCATCCACGGGTCCCCGCGAAACCCGGCGGCCCTGTCCCCGAAAGCTTAAAATAAGGGCAGACCCCCAGCCCCATGTGTGGCCTTGCGTGGGGATATCACTCTTGGGATGCTTCGCCGCTGCCCTTGATCTCTTCGAGTTTGGCCAGAATCGGACCGAGCAATTCCATGTCGGGGCTCTCGCCCAACTCCTTCGCACGTGTCAGGTAGTCCGACACGAGTGCTCCCATCAAAGGTGCGAATGCCTCGGGCAGGCTGCTGAAAGCCGGCGCCAGGACGCGCACGCCTTCGGCAAAGGCTGCAACCGCCTCCCGCAGACGGGCATCCGCCGCCAGGCACATTCCCAACGTCCCCAGAGACCTCGATAAATTGGGCAAGAATGCGTCTGGGCAGTCCTTGGCGAGTCGCCTTCGGATATCCGTCGCCTCCTGTGCGGCCTGCAAGGCCTCTTCCCGCCGACCGAGCTCATGAAGCCTGAGGGTGAGATTGTTCAGACTGCCTGCTAAGTCGGGCAAGAAGGCATCGGGCCGGTCCTGGGCTAGGCGCCTGCGGATATCGGCCGCCTCTTGGGCGGCCTGCAAGGCTTCTTCCCGTCGGCCGAGATCACTGAGCCTGTTGCCGAGGTTGTTCAGAGTCATCGCCAAGGCGCGCAGGGATGCCTCTGGCCTCACCTTAGCGATTCCCCTCTGGATTTTGACGGCTTCCTGAGCAAACTGCAACGCGTCTTCTCGCCGACCGAGATCAATGAGGATGGTGCCGAGGTTGTTCAAGCTGGTGGCTAAGTCGGGCAGAAAGGCGTCTGGATGGACCTCGGCCAATTGCCTTCGGATATCAACGGCCTCCTGAGCGGCCGTTAAGGCCTCTTCCCGCCGACCGACGTCATTGAGCCTGATGCCGAGGTTGTTCAAGCCCATCGCCAAGTGAGACAAGAAGGCATCTCGCTGGTTCCCGGCCAATCGCCGGTAGATATCGACTCCCTCACGCGTTGCTTTCAAGGCCTCTTCCCGTTGGCCCAAGTCACTGAGCATGGTGCCCAGGTTGTTCAGACTCGTCGCCAAGACGGGAAAGAAGGCATCTGGGCGGTCCTTGGCTAATTGCCTGTTGATGTGAACGGCCTCCTGAGCGGCGTTCAATGCCTCCTTTCGCCGCCCGAGACTGCGGAGTATGCCACCGAGATTGATTAGACTCATTACCAAATGGTCCAAGAAGGCGTCTGGTCGGTCCTCGGCTAATCGTTTTCGGATGTTAAGCGCTTCTTCAGCGACCTGCAAAGCTTCTTCATACCGACCGAGTTCAGTAAGCCTGTTGCCGAGGTTGTTCAGACTCATCGCCAAGTCAGACACGAAAGCGTCCGGCCGGTCCTTAGCTAATCGCCTGTAGATGTCAACGGCCTCCTCAGTAGTCTTCAAGGCCTCTTCCCACCGGCCGAGGTCACTGAGACTATTGCCGAGGTTGTTCAGACTCATCGCCAAGTCGGACAAGAAGGCATCGGGCCGGTCCTGGGCTAAGCGCCGATAGATTTCGAGCGCCTCCCGGGCGGCTTGTAGAGCCTCCTCCCGTCGGCCGAGGGAAGCCGCGCCGCGCGCCATTTCTAGCAGCCAGCCCCCACGCGCGGTTAGGGCAACGCGGTCCGTATCCTGCGGGGTCTCGGCCAGGCGTTGCCGCAGTTCGGCGATTCGCTCCTCGCGTGCGCTGAGGGATCTCAGCGTGGCCTCCCAAGGCAAAGCGATTTCACGCACACGCTGGACCTGCTCGTCGGAGAAATCGGGGAAGTGAATGGTGTCGCTGCGCCAATCGAGGAAGTCGGGCGCTTCGCCTGCGAGGAGCGCCAGGAGGGGCTCCGGCGTCCAGAGGATCACCGGCTGGGGCACCTGCCCCAGCCACTCCGGGCGCTGAAGATTCAGTGTTTCCAGGATCGGATGTCTGGGCTCGTCCCACCGTACAGCACGGTCGATGTCCGTAATGAGGACCGGGCCGGTTCGTTCCGGCGCTTGGGCCAGGACCTCCGCGAGCAGGTCCTCCGTCTCCGGTGAGACGCGCACCTGGTGAAAGGTGACTCTCGGCATCGCTTCGGTCAGCAGGGCGATCAGTCCGTCGCATTCCGCCGGCCGGTTGCAGACGGCCACGAAGAGCGTGAAGCCCTGCGCCCGCC
Organism: Planctomycetota bacterium; assembly: GCA_016872975.1. Lineage (GTDB taxonomy): Bacteria > Planctomycetota > Phycisphaerae > Sedimentisphaerales > Anaerobacaceae > PLanc-01. The sequence continues at coordinate 3,031 of VGYL01000394.1, read as the reverse complement.
GGAGGCCGCGCGCCAGGGCGGCGACGCTCTCGGCCACCGCGCGCTCATTTCCCTTTGCGCTGGAATCGCGCCAGGGTGCGGATGACGGGATTGACTTCATACCAGGGCGATCCGTTCATATACTCAAACACATGGAGCAGAAGCAGCATCTTCTGGTGGGCTTCGTCCTTGGGCATATCGCTCTGCGGCGTCGCGAACGCGCGCAATTTTGGCCAGTACTCGTCCGGGACCTCGCGCAGGAGGCTGTTTGCATAGTTGCGAACGCCTTTCTCGGCGGCCGCCCGGGTGATGGGCAGACTCTCCACCGCGTTCATTGCCGCCTGGAGGAACATCATCAGATGCCGCGGATGGCCGCCGGTCATTTCGCAGAGATACCTGCCGGTATCGGCGTTGTCGAACACGTCTGCCACCTCTACTCTTGCATGGCGGCAGCGGGCCTCGATCATTTCCCACATCTTTCTCATGCCCGGACTCCCGGGCGACACGGCCTTCTCTTCGGCTTCGTGCAGCCGGATCATCGGCACGGGAACGTTGTGCTCCCCGAACGTCTGCTCCAACTCAGCGCAGCGCGGCGAGTAGAACAGGGAGATTGGCACGGTGTAGATCGTGTGGGCCTTCAGGCTGGCCAACTGCTCGCTGCGCTCGATGAACAGGCGGTCGTGAGTGCTGGTTCCACCCTCCAGGGTGCGGAAGACCAGCCGCTCCAGCCCGTCCACGATCAGTACGAGGCCCTCGCACCCGTTCCGGCGGCACTTCACATTCGCGGTCACCAGCATATCGTTCACCGCGCCGAGCAGCCCCGTGCTGTGCATCTCGATGGCCCGGCGCAGCGTCTGACGTGAGTTCGGACGGTTCTTGAGTTCCAGAGCCAACGAGCCGAAGCCGGTTTCTACGCCCGCTTCTTTCAGAACCACCTCCGAGCCCAAGGCGCCCCGGATCTCATCCCAGACACGTGTAAGATAGGTGGAAACCGGATCGAAACCCGGCAGATTCGCCGTCCGAAGTTGAGCGAGGACCTCACCCGCAATGAAGGTGAGGAGATCGGGCAGGTCCAGATCGTTCAGGTCGAGTTTCTCGGTCGCGTCCATGTAGATTGCGTGGAAGGGGCGGTATGGATTGTCCGCGGACTGTGGCTTCTCCAGAGAGGCTTTGATTCGGTTCAGCTCGCAGGTCTTGCCCACGCCGCGATGGCCGGCGAAGAGCTTGACTTCGGGCTTGACCGGGTCCGCGCGGCGCAGGCTGCGCACGTACGTCTGCACCAGGTTGTCACCGCGAACGTCGTCGCAGTTCACGTAGCGCTGGTCGTCCGGCTGCAGGGCCTCATTCGGCTCGCAAGCGCGGAACAGACGGGTGATCGCATCGACCGACTTTGTCATAGACCGGACCTATCCCTTCACAAATGCAGCGTTCTGCTTCATTCTACTTCCTGGGCAGATATAACACAACCAGAACGTCGATCATTCCTTTTCACTGGCAGACGGGGCGGACGAATCTACGCATTTCACGTTCTTGCGGCAATTAACGGTGTCAAGTGCGAATGGCACGAAAAGGAGCCATGACAGTTTCACCGTGACCGGGCTTTCTGCATCTGCTTTCTGGGGCGGGTGGGCAGGTCGTGGCTGTCGCGTATGTTCCCCGAGCGTCTGCGTCACCACCGGATCCTGACGTTCTGCCTGGAAAGCCCGGCGGGGGATTCGAAGAATGCGGTGCGGCTCTCGGGATGCCATTGGTATGCGGGCAGGTCTTCGTCTTGGATCGTGATGCTGATGGGCTGCTTCGGGAGGCGGAGGCGGGAGATGATTCGAATGCCGGTCGGGGCCCAGAGGGTGAACTCGATGCTGTGGTCGGTCTGGGTCCAGGTTTCGAAGCGGCCGGCGGAGGCGATGGGTTGCGGTTTGTCGGGGGCCAGGCGGTTCAGGTCGAGCAGCCAGGCCTGCTGGCCCGGCGGCACGGTCACGCCGTCGCGGACCGGCAGGTTGGCGTCGAAGAGGTCTACGAAGAGGCCCTGGAGCTCGAGCGGGGTCTCGCTGACGGAGTCCCGCAGGCAGGCGGCGATCACGTAGGGGCCGCGACGCAGGTGGAGGTAGTTCTGTTCCCGGTAGGGCAGGCCCGCGGCGTCGGCGGCCTGTCGGACGACGGTGCGATAGGCGTTTGCCGCCTCTCTTGAGCGGGAGTAATGGGCGGGGTGCTTCCGCTGGATGAAGACGTGGCCTTTGCCGAAGGGGTAGCGTCCTTCCGGCGCCTTTCGATCCAGGCCGAGCAGGTCCAACAGGTGTTGGGCGGGGGTCTCGTATCGGTTCGCGCCGGTGTTCCACCAGTCGGTGACGGTGTGGAAGGGATCGGTGTCGGCGCCGACGTAAAGGAGCACGCCGCCTTGGGCCACCCATTGGGCCAGGGCCTGGTTGATCCCCGGCGTTTGGGGCTTGAGGAATTCGTAGCTCAGTACGAGCACCTGGTAGTCATCGAGATAATGGGGGAAGCGGGCCACGTTGTCGAGCTGGACCGGCCGGACGGGCACGCCGTGCTTGAGCAGGGGAAGCGCCAGGCCGAAGAACGCGGAGAAGTGTTGGATGTCTTTCCGTTCGGCCCGGGTCGGATCGCCGCCGTCTTTGGCCGCCAGTCGAAACGCCGGCTCGGCCCGCTGGAACATCGCCGAATCCGCCAGAAAGACGCCCACGCCGTGGGTCGCGTCCCGCCACTCGATGTCCGGCTGGTTCATGTCGCGCAACTGGTTGAACACCGTGCACAGGGTCGTGGCGTAGGCCCCGGGGATCGGCTGGGCGTCGGGCGAGCCCGCGGGGTACTTTCCCAGGAAGATCCGCGACGGCCAGGGACAGATCTCATAGTGCCAGATGTGAGGCTGGAGCAGCGAGGCGATCAGCGTCGCCTTGTAGTTGACGCGGTAGTCGTCCCAGTCGTGGCGGGGATTGTCCTCGACCGGATCGGCCAGGAACCACATGCGCCGGTTCGTCCCGCGCACCAGCTCCTGCATCACGCCGTACTCCAGGAACGCTCCTTCGAAGGTGCGTTC
>VGYL01000393.1 GCA_016872975.1 Planctomycetota bacterium | reverse complement strand
AGAACAAACGTCTCACCGCCGCCTGGGATGAAACCTATCTCGAAGAAGTCCTTGTCGGAAAATGACTTATGGTGCAATCGCCCTGGCGTTCGGAACTGCGTCTTATGAGTTTTGACGAGCAAGTTCGGTAATGTGTAGGGTGGGGCTTGCCCCACCGCTTTCCTTGCGTCCGGTTTCCTGGTGGGGCAAGCCCCACCCTACAACCACACGTTGCCTGGCGCGAGACACATCGGCAAAACGGCGGGGGCGGCGCGATTACCGGTCTTGTCCGTCAAAATTCATACGGCGGAACTCCAAACGGGAAGTCCATGCTCACGTGCGATTGCCCGGACCCTCGCTGCTCCCGGGGTCGCATCGCGGCGGCGAGATGGTATACTGGGATAGGTGCACCGCGCCGCGGCAGTCAGGGTTATCCGTACGATACTCGAAGGGACACGACCATGAAGAACCGGGGATTCACACTCATCGAGCTATTGGTCGTGATCGCGATCATCGCGCTATTGATGGGGATCCTGCTGCCTTCGCTGCAGAAAGTGCGGCAGCAGGCGAAGATGATCTCGTGCGCCAGCAACATGCGGCAGTTGATCCTGGGTCTGACGGCCTACGCGGAGACCAACGACGCGAAGCTGCCGCCGCACCCGTCTAACGCCGGCGTCCCGACGAACTATCATCGGCCCTACGAGCTGAACTGGCGCAACAATCAGGTGGGTCCGGTCGCGGATCTCGGCGCGGCGACCTACCATCATGCGGGCCGCTATCTGTCGCCGTATCTGTCGGAGGTCGGCGTGTTCAATTGCGAGCTGTCCGCGATCCGGGACGACACGCCGTGGCCCCCGGCCGAATCGGGCCTGTCGGCACAGGGGACCTATGGCGAATTCTACCGGACCGGACAGTTCGCGCCCCTGCACTCGACGTACACGCTCCTGTGGAACTACCAGGGCTACAACCATCAGAAGTCCGCCAATGTCGACAAGAGCCAGGGGCATTTCGTGGGGGCCGATACCCTCGCCTCCCGCACGAAGCTGGTGGTGCAGGACTCCCTGTTCTACCTGACCACGAACACCAACCTGCTCTGGCCGAGCCCGCAGCAGACCTGGTGCTCCTCCCACCCGTTCAAGAGCGCCTTTCGGGCCCACCCCTACTATGTCTTCAAGGACCCCACGATGACCGAGCGGCCCCAGATCAAGCTGAACGCGGGCTACCTGGACGGCTGGGTCGAGTCCTTCCGGGCCTCGGACGCGCTGAACGTCAAGAACCACCAGGCCCAGGCCTTCCTGACCCCCAAGGCCTATTGAGCCGACGTGGGGACTTTGCCGATCACATGCCTGCGGCGGCGCCGTCCATGCTGTCGCAGTCATCGACCTGATGAGTCTTGACGAACAAGTTCGGTAATCAGAACCCGGCGACGGGCGCTCTTCGTAGGGCGAGCGTGGGCTCCCAAACGCGATGCATCGCGTTTGGGGACCCCGTCCCCGCTCGCCGAAGATGTCGTGCGAGGACGCACGACCTACGCGGAGAGCGGCTCGCGCGACCATTACCGAAGTTGCTCGTCAAGACTCATTAGGTGGTTGTTGCCGGCAGGACATCGACGTCTGCGATATCTCTCTGCCGCGGACAATACCCCAGAGGACCGGTGGGTCGGAGAAGCGATCCCAGGCGATGGCCTGGCCATGGAATCCGACGCCCTCCTCGGTCCGCACGTACTTCAGGTCCCCCGCCGGGTCGATCGTCAGCACGTGCACTTTCGCGTCGTCGTGTCCCGTGGTATACAGGTACCCATCCGGCCCCCAGGACCCGCCGGAACAGCTCATGCTGCCCCACTGGGCGACCACCTCGGCCGGGAACTTCCATGTGCGCACTTCCGCAAATCCCTCGTTCTCCCAACGGCATTGGACCAGGGTGGTGTTGCGGTTGTTCTCCTTGCCATACACGGCGTAACATACCCACCAGGAGCCGTCTTCGTGCCGGTCGGCCCAGGTCAGGGAGCCGTGACGCCGCGGCAGGCGGATCGTCTTCTCGTGCTCCAGGCGGTCCTGGCGAATGTCGAAGATCTCGAGGGAATTGTCGTTGGGGTCCGCCGGATAACGAGAGTGCGCACAGTACAGCTTGCCCTCCAGTGCGACGGCGCTGTTCATGTGGGTGAAGTGCCGAAACGCTTCGTTTTTCGTATCCGCCCGCCACGTGACTTTGACGGCTCCTGTCGCTTTGTCGTGCTTGGAGATGGTCGTGTTGCTGATGGCATAGAAGTGCTTCTCGTCGACGGCCACTCCCTGCGATACCTTGACCGGGAATCGCTTCAGGACCACGTTGCCGGAGCCGGCCTGTGGGTCCTTGCCGCCTGCCGTCCCCGTGGGACTCAAGGCAGCCGCCAACCACACGAGACAAATGGACATTCGCATTCCTGGCAACACAGGCCCTTCTCCTTCCCCCCACCATTCCAACATCCCATCATTCCAATATGCCAGTCGCTCCGCGCGACTTCGGGGGTCACCCCCTACATATTTCACTTCAACAACCCGCCATAAGGCTAAGCCATGTTCTTGGCCACAGAGGGCCCAGCGCGGCCTGCGGCCGCAACCAAATCCAAAGAAACCGCAGATTTCGCAGATTTGCCCAGCCCGGCCTGCGGCCGGAACCAAGAGATCCTCAACCACGGAGATCACGGAGGGCACGGAGAAGGAGGGGATGGACTCTCGGCAGCACAGTGCCAACCCTCCACGAAGCCCCACGTCCTTTCCAGGTGGTGTCTTTGGTTCTGTCTCCGTGCCCTCCGTGGTTCCAAACATAATCCTCTCTGTCATCAAGGCTTAGGTTGTTCTCTCGGAATTATCTGGAAACGCTTTTCAGTTGTTGCGAGTTAGCAACGCAGATTTTCAACGAGACGCCAAACGAAGAGGACAACGGACCGCGTTGGGCCTCCTACCTTCCCCTTTCGGCTTCTGCCTTTCTTCCGGAATCTGCGAGAATCTGCAGATTGCCACGCTTCGCTCGCAATGACATGATCTGCGGTTTCTTTGACTCCTTCATATCAATGGCCCGGCAAAAGGCTAACATGCGATTCCGCAACCCCGTTTTCGATAGCGCCACGTGGGTCGAGGCTGCTGATTTCAGCCTTCTGCCGGATCGTTGTTTCACATTCCTCATGAGTCCTGCCAAGTCTGCTCACGGGAGCCAGCCGCTCATGCCACGTCTACACCTTACCACCGGTGCCCCGGAGCCGCAAGGAGACTTTCACTCTCTCCCCAAGGTCCCGCACGTCTTCGATTGCCGCCGTCACCGCACTACCTGCCCACAGCAAGACGCGTCCGAGGCAAAATGTGAAATGGGTAGGTGCGACCCCCAGTCTCACCCAGGCGGCACAACGCACCGAGGATAACCTACGAGCCTTCAAAGTCCATCCCGAATACGAACAGATTGAGGAACAGGCATCGGCGCTGACCCGCCACATTCATGTATTGGCTAACCAGAACGTAACTGACGGGAGACTGTTGGAGCGTTACCGACGGAGCGTTACCGATGAGAGCGGCGTGGCCGATACCGAGCAAGCCAACCATATGCTTGAGGAGGTCTACCGTGAGGCCGGTGCAGTTCTGCCGGATTTGGTGAAGAAGCGGCTCCAGGATGTGAAAGAGTTTCACCATGCTTTAGTACGAGGCCGGCAAGAGTTTCTCTCTTCTGAGATCGAACGGCTTGAGCGAGTGGTCATGCGCAGGAAGCATGAGATAAGTGACTTGGACAACCAGCGGGCTTCACTCATGCAGGTGCTCGCGACGCACGGGGCGTTGGCCGAGTACAACCGACTTCAGGGTCTCCGCCAGAATGCTCTCGACAAGCTCGCGCAAGTCCGCCAACAGATTCAGCAGATCAGAGAACTTGAGGAGGGACGCAGTCAATTGAGAATCCAGTTCGAACAGTTGCGTCAGACGACTCGCCGAGATTTGGACGACCGCTCATCAGCCAAGGAAAAGGCTATCTCGTTGTTTAATGCGAACTCCGAAGCCCTCTATGATGCACCGGGTAATCTCATCATTGAGATTGGCAAGAACGGGTATCAATTTGATGTCGAGATTCAGCGCACTGGTGCCACAGGCATCGAGAACATGAAGGTCTTCTGCTATGATCTCACGCTGATACAACTGTGGGTGGACCAGCCTCACTACCCAGACATGTTGTTGCATGACAGCCCCATGTTCGATGGGGTGGATGAGCGGCAGAAGGCTGCCGCATGGGCGAGGGCAAAAGAGGAATCTGCTCGCTTGGGCTTTCAGTATATCTGCGTGGTCAATACTGACGATATTCCTGACGTGGGAATCATGGGTGGGTTGAACATGCGAGACGCATCAGTTGCGCGCATTGTTCTTACGGACCAGCCCAGCGGGTGTTTATTGGGAATCAGGTTTTAGAAGGAGTTCCGGCGACACCATGTTTAATTCTCCCGCTCCTGCCGGGGGTTCGCGGGGTCTGCCCTGCCGATAGGCTCACGCGGTTGCAGAGGCGTGGTTCGGGAAGCGGGAAGGGAAAGACGGCCGCCGCGGCGGCCGGGACTGGCTTCTCGGTGGCGGAGAAGCAGTAGGCGGTAGTCAGAGAGTTCACAGTTCCCAGTTGGCAGGTCTCAGTCCCCGGGCAGATTGCCGCGCTCCGCGCGTAATGACATGATCGGCGGCGGACGTCTCCGTCCTTTGTTCGCGTGGTTCGCGTATTTCGCGGTTGGAGCACCGTAGCCGGTAGTCAGTAGGCGGCAATCGGCGGTACTCGGCAAGACGGAGGTCAGCTCAAGTCCTCGCTTCTTTTGGTGTCTCTGGCGTTTCTTGCGGCCTAGTTCTGTTGTCTTGCCGCCGATTATGGCCGGGAGTTGCTTTTCAACCGCGAAAGACGCGAACCACGCGAAGGCAAGCCCGGCCGGCGGAGCCAGTCCCCCGGCACGGCCCGGCACTCCCTCTGTACCTCGTTCCCAGAAGACCGAAAAGCCGAAGCCGGACACAGCAACACGTGGAGCCGTCACGACATGGGTCCTTTTCGCATTGCCACGTGTCACAATCTTGTTGTCTTGCGCCGATTTTTCGAGATCCGTACCGTAAACCAGGAAATCCCAGGGGCTTATGTCTCGCGCAGGACGCCAGGATTGCCAGGGGTGAGGGCGGTTTCGTAGCGCCTTCTTCGCGCTCTTGGCGTCTTGGCGCGCGAGCCGGTCCTGGTTGCGGCCGAAGGCCGTCCGGCGGGAGCAGAAATTTCTGCCCACTTTTCGATTTCTGTAGAACATACAGGCAGCGGAAAGCGTCTTGTTGTAGGGGCCGGTCCCTGCGCCTGCCCCGGCCTGTGCCGATGGAATAGGAGAAAGGGAAATGGGGAAAGGAAGATGAAGCCTGAAAGCGACCCGGTAGAAGGCTAAGAAAGGAAGCCACAGAGGTCCCGGCGCGGCCTCCGGCCGCAACCAAAGGCGTAAAACCACGAAGAGCACGAAGGCCACGAAGCAGGAAAAGAACCCCGGAGGCCATCGTCTTGGTCCCATCTTCTTCGCGCTCTTCGTGTCCTTCGTGGTTTTGCTTGCAGGATCTTGCCAAAAGAACAAGATGTCACGGCTTTGTGGTACAGAGAGAAGAACATGAGAAGGTGTAAAGGTGAGAGGATCAGGGGGAAGAATGCCCGGCCCTCCGACCTTCCGGACTTCTTACCTTCTTGCCCTCGGGCCTGGGCTCTTCTCTGTGACCTCTGTGTCCTCTGTGACCCAGATTCCTGTTTAGCCTGTGAGCGGATCGTTGTCTTTTCTACCCTGTTTGGTTGCGGCCGAAGGGCGATTGGGATACCCCACCATTCCAGTATTCTATTATTCCAGCCTCCCAGCCCGAGGCGTTCGTGCGGAACAAACCCAATTTCGCGACGGACCCAAGGTAGGATAACCGGCGCTGGGACAAAGAGTTATGACGAATGGGACCGGGACAAGGCGTGAAAAAAACAAAGCCAATGTGCGACAGGATAAGCTTGGAAAGGAGGACGTTCATGGATAGTTCGTGAGCCGAAACCTTTTGTGATGCCCAGAGGGTTCAACTCCCTCGCGGTAGGGACTCACCATCCGCCGCAAGCGAGTCTTGCGTGGTCCGGCAGCAATGTGGCTGCGAAGCGTAGACAGCGGGTGCTGACGCCGTGTGATCGAGCCCCGAAATTGTTAACTCGTCGGAGCCTTCGTCGTATTGGCTGCGGGGGCAACACCGAAGCACCGAGACCGGTGGGGTGCCAAGGGACGGCCGGGGTCAAAGAGCAGGGCATAGGCACAGGATGGGCATCCCAGGAACCTGTGAGGTCCCCGTATTCCCAGTCGAGAACCGCGGTCCCAGGGCGCCGGACCGGAAACAAGG